>SKOL01000445.1 GCA_007120055.1 Anaerobacillus sp. | reverse complement strand
CAGCCACTTAACCCTAAAATATAAAACTGATAAAGAATTGATAAATAAGCTGAATGAAGTAACTAAAATTAAGGACTGTTAACTAAGGGATATGAAAGTAATTATTTTAACTGAAGGTGGTAGTCAGATAGGGCTAGGGCATATATCTAGATGTAGTTCTTTATATGATGAATTAGAGGCTAGAGGCATTGAAGTTGAATTTATTATATATGGGGATACAAACGATATTGAGATTATTAAGAACAAGAAATTTAAGTTAGCCAATTGGCTATCGACTGACTTTTTAAATTATTATATTAAAGAAAATGACTATTGTATCGTTGGTTCATATTTAGCTACTGAAGATTTATATAAAGTGATTTCGAATCGTGCAAAAAAAAGTTTGTTTATTGATGATAATGCAAGGATTAAATACCCAATGGGTGTAGTTGTTAATCCGTCTCTTAGTACTAATGTAGTTACGTATCCTAAAAATGATACTAACTGCTATTTACTTGGGCATAAGTTTATCAATCATACTTTGAAAAAGGCTTATCGAGAGGATAATCAGTTAATACAGCAAATAGAAAAAGCTTGCATTATAGAGAGTGAGACAAAATGAAAATATTTATTCGTGTTGATTCCTCAATTGAAATAGGAACTGGACATGTGATGCGGTGCCTCACACTTGCAGAAGCTTTAAGAACGAAAGGAGCTAATGTATCCTTTATCTGTCGAAAGCTACAAGGGAATTTAATTAGTTATATAGAGGGGAAAGACTTTCTAGTATATTCATTACCTCCGACTAAGGAAAATAATTATAAAGCAGATAGAAAGGTTAAACACTCGCACTTCCTTGGAGTCAGTTGGGAAACAGATGCTATCCAAACAAAAATAATTTTACAAAAAGAAACGCAAATTAATTGGCTTATTGTTGATCATTATGGAATTGATAAGAAATGGGAGTTGGAAATACGGCCCAATGTAAAAAAGTTAATGATTATTGATGACTTAGCAGATCGTACTCATGATTGTGACTTATTATTGGATCAAAACCTTTATAAGAATATGGGGAAACGGTATAACGGGTTAATCCCACTTCACTGTTTAAAACTTTTTGGTCCACAATACGCACTGTTGCGACAAGAGTTTAGAAAGGCTAGAAACCATATAAAAGAAAGAGATGGTAATGTAAAAAAAATATTTATTTTCTTCGGTGGGAGTGATCCCACCAATGAAACAATGAAAGTGCTAGAAGCAATAAAATTATTAAATCGAACAGATATTTTATTTGATGTAGTCGTTGGAGCTACGAATCAGAATAAAGACCAAATAAAACAAAGTTGTAGTAAGATGCCGAATGTTATGTTTCATTGCCAAATTGATTATATGGCTGATTTGATGAAAGAAGCTGATTTGGCCATAGGCGCAGGTGGGAGTACGACTTGGGAAAGGTGTTATTTAGGGTTACCAACAATCACAATAATCACGGCCGAAAACCAAATTGATGTGATTTCAGAAGCAAGTTGTGCAAATATCGTTTGTCATATTGGAAAGAGTAAAGATTTGCAAGCAACAGATATTTCGATTGAGATTGAATGCTTATTAAATAAGCCAGATAAAATTCAAAAAATGGCTCAATCTTCAATGCTAGTAATGGGGGAGAAGGGAGAAAGAGATAGACTACTAGAATTCATTATTGGAGGGAAAAAATAAGTGGATATCTTTAATGGTTATTATTTAAGGGATTTGGAGGAAAAAGATTTAGAATTAATACTAAAATGGCGTAATTCAAAAGCAATTTGGAGTAATATGTATACTGATCATGAAATAACAATGTTGGAACACAAGGAATGGTTTAATCAGGTTAGAAAAAATGATCAGACACTAGTAAAATTACTTTTTTATCGTAACAAACCGTTAGGATTTATTAACTTTTCTAACATTGATAAAAAAAATAATAAATGTTATTGGGGATTTTATATTGGAGAAAAAGACGCGCCGAAAGGATCAGGAACGGTATTAGGGTTGCTAGCTTTAGACTTACTATTTGAAACGGTGGGTGTCCGGAAATTATGTGCTGAGGTTTTAGCATGTAACGAGGCTAGTCTAAAGTTTCATCATAAGCTTGGCTTTAAAGAAGAAGGAAGATTAATTAAACATGTTGTAAAAAATGACAAATATATCGATGTCCTTGTCCTTGCCCTTTTTCATCAACAATGGACAGAGGTGAAAAACAGTCTTCTAAATAAAGGCAGGGAGAAATAATGAACGTTATTGAAATTGCAAATCGAAAAATTAGTAAAAAACATCCCCCGTTTATCATTGCCGAAATGTCTGGTAACCATAATCAATCTTTAAAACGAGCTTTAGAAATTGTCGAAGCTGCTGCTAAATCAGGGGTAGATGCACTAAAGCTACAAACTTATAGAGCAAATACAATGACTTTGAATGTTAATAATAATGAATTTATGATAAACGACAAAGAAAGCCTTTGGGATGGAAATTCATTATATCAACTTTATGAGAAAGCATATACTCCATGGGAATGGCATAAAGCTATTTTTGATCGTTGTAAAGAATTAGGGATAATTGGATTTAGTTCCCCCTTTGATGAAACAGCTGTTGACTTTCTTGAAACGTTAGATGTTCCATGTTATAAAATTGCTTCATTTGAAAATAATGATTTACCGTTAATCCGTAAGGTTGCTTCTACAGGGAAACCGATGATTATTTCCACAGGAATGGCAAACGTAGCTGAATTAGACGAAACAGTGTGTACAGCTATTAAATCAGGTTGTAAAGGTTTAATTTTATTAAGATGCACAAGTACGTATCCTGCATCTCCAAAGGAGACAAATTTGCTTACTATTCCGCATATGCAAAATTTATTTAATTGTCAAGTAGGGTTATCAGATCATACATTAGGAATAGGTGTAGCAATTGCTAGTGTTGCATTAGGAGCTACAGTGATTGAAAAGCACTTTACGTTATCTAGAGCAGAAGGTGGTGTAGATTCTGCATTTTCGATCGAACCGAATGAAATGGCTTCGCTCACGGTAGAAGCAAAAAGAGCTTGGCAATCACTTGGGAAAGTAATGTACGGAACAACTAATCGCGAAAATTCTTCACAAAAGTTTCGTCGTTCATTGTATGTAGCAAAAGATATGAAAGCTGGAGACCTTTTTACAAAAGAAAATTTACGAGTCATTCGCCCTGGGTATGGGTTGTCTCCAAAATACTACGATATTTTATTAGGTAAACAAGCAAAAAAGGATTTAAAAAAAGGAACACCGATTAATTGGGATTTTATATAATTAAGGAGAGAGTAGGTCAATGCCGCCAAAAGTATCGGTTATACTAACTAGCTACAATCGACCAAACTTAATTGGAAAAACGATTGAAAGTGTGATTAATCAAACATTGAAAGACTGGGAACTGTTTATTATGGATGATGCATCTAATAAAGAAACAACAGAAGCTATTAGCGTTTATTTAAACGACCGGCGAATTCATTATGTAAACAGTGGTGTAAAGAATGAGGACCGTTATAAAACAACGAGATATGCTACACTAATTAACGAAGCGATTCCAATGACTAAGGGAAAGTATTTGACTTATTTAACGGATGATACTGTTTATTTTCCACGTCGTTTACAGTTGATGTCGGAATTTTTAGATAAAAGACCTTCAATTGATATCGTCTATTCAAGTCAAAAAGTACAAATTTTAAATGAACAATTAAAAATTGTTTCAGAGCGTAAGAGAAATGCTTCAAGAATTTTACGGAAAGCCGCGAATATTGTTGATCATTGCTCTGTGATGCATACAAGAAGAATCGCAGAACAAGTGTTTAAAAAGTATAACAGTTACTGGGATGACAGCCCAGAGTGTTGGCATAATGGGGATGCAGTATTTTGGATGCGCTTAAATGAGTTGCAACCTTTTTATCCTATATCGAATATGTTAGATCAAACTGTTAAATCACCGCAGTGTTTTCAATTTTTGAATAGACATTTACCAAATGAACTTCCAAATGGAACGATCTTTCAAGGAATATCGTCAGAAATTTTTGTTATTGATCTAAAAAAAAGACGGAAAATTACACCACAAATGTTTACAGTATTAAAGTACGATAAGGGTAAAATTGTTGAGGTTACTGACCCGTTACTATACAAATATCCATTAGGATCAGAGGTTGATCAATCAGTATTTTCAAATTCGCAGTTATTTCCTAACAATAGACTTATACAAGGAATAGATAGTCCTGAAATTTATTATCTAGAAAATAATCAAAGACGAATAGTAGAGCAGCAAGCGTTTAAAAGATTCGGGATTAAAATAAGTGAAATTATTCCGGTTAGTAATGAATTACTTTCTGCTATTCCAAATGGGAAGCCATTAGAGGCAATCATAAGACCTCATTCGGTTATTCCAGATAATTTTGTGTTCCTGAGCGGTTCTGCATATTATGTGAGTATGGAAAATCAATTGCATCTAACTGAAATAAATATTTTAAAGAAACTTAAATTACTAACTTCAAAAGTCATCCAGTTAAATAAAGCAGAAGCTATTATGTTAAAACAAGGTGCACCGCTAAATTGGGGATTTCGAAAATAAAGATAGAACGAAAAAGTCATTTCACTTCGTTCTATCTTCTATTTTTTACTTTAAGAAAGTTTAACTTTTTTAAAGGATTAAAGTATAAGAAAAACTAAGGCTTTCGCCATAGACTTGGCGACAAGCCAAGTTTTTCTAATAGTATCTTTATTTATTTTATTATTTAGAAAAAAGGAGTTATTATGGAACAGATTAGAACATTAAGGAACTTGAAATTAATCGATTATCGTAGTATATGTGAAGTGAAAACTTTTGAAGATTTTGACAACCGATCCACAAAAAAGAATCACTTATATAGTATCGAACAACCTGAAAAAATAACTGTCATACCTCCTTTTAATGCACCTGTAGAAAAGGATTTTATACCAGCAAGTTTTACAACAAATGAATTTTATCTTGCAAGCGTAAATTATGCATGATGTATAAAAAATCAAATTATAACGTATGGAGATAAACACATTTTACCAGACAGCTTTCGCAATTATGATTAAGATCCACCGCACCGATCATTACAATATAATAAAGCTACTAATAGCTTTCTAATAAAAGATAAGCTAACTAAGCAAGTCTTTATAAAAGGGGATAGTCTTTTTTGAGTGGAGAAAACTCAAATGGTTTCGGTCATTTTTTATTAGAGGTTATTTCTAGGCTTTGGATTACAAAATATTTAGATATTAGTCAGTATAAAATTATTATGAATCCAGAGGATCGGCAAAGGTGGCAACTTGATCTTTTAAGAGCACTTGGAATAAGAACAAAACAAATTGTTTATTTACATCACCAGACTATATGTGAAAGACTTTATATTCCAGTTCAATCATTTGTTTTAAGAAAATATACATCTACAGTCGCTTCGACTATTTGGCAAAAAATAGCTGATTACTATGATGATGGTGTCGGGCCTAAAAAAATTTATGTTTCAAGGTCAAAATTAAATAAGAAAAGACGAATATTACGAAATGAAATCGAAGTTGAAAAACTGATTGCTTTACACGGATTTTGATTATTCTCCCTCAGGAATTAAGTATAAAACAACAAATAAATTTGTTTAGAAATGCAGAAATGATTGCTGGACCTTCAGGCTCTGCAATGTATAATTGTGTCTTTCAAAATAATCCAACAATAAAGCTCATTCTTACTCCTAGTAATTTTTTTAAATTAAGTGACGTCTTAATTAATACAACGAACAAAGGACAGTTGCATTATTTTACTGGGGAAACTGTTGATAAGACACTCCCAGAAAATATTGCAGATTGGAAAATCAATGTTGAAAAGCTTTAAAATCATCTACAAGATTTATTAAATAAATCAATTTAAACGAGCTTATTTCTTCTATGGTATAAACCTAAATCATTAAGTTGTTTTATTAATCTTTGCTTTGAAAATTGATACAATTCGCTGTCTAATTGATTGTTTTCTTTAATCGATTCAATCGTTTTCTTAGGTAATTGGTGTATTTGTGGTTTGTTTTTCGTCATGTTTTGTTTTATTTTGTTTCGCTTGTTCTAAATGGGCGGTTGTTAATTGATCACCAAAATATCCAGAAATTAAGCGGTTTGCAAATTCATATGTTCATTTTGCTTGTGGTACTCATCTAGACTCATATTTATTACTTTTTCGTGTTGAACGTGGGTGTGAATACTGCGAATAAAATAATATTCAGAAATAATTTGTTCTGCTGGTTCACGTAGCATCGTAATATAAGTCGATGGAGTTGGGAAATAGTGATGAACGCCAAAAGGAAAATGCCCTTGAATACAGGCGACATTTTTTTGCGATAGTTTTTTTAGCATAGCATCTCTTTCTGGATCGGCTTTATAAACATGAAAGTTACTACTATGATCGATATTTTTTCCAATAATATATTTTAATGTAGTTCCTGCTGTTTTAGGCATATGCAGATGAATTAACGGTTCCTTATTTTTCATAGTAAGCACTCCTCTAGCTATTGATTAATGTATTTGTATAGTTATTTCGATACCCGTAATTCCCTAAGCATTTTACTAAAGTTTTGAGCGTACCGAGAAGGTTGGAAGTTTACTTGAATATGTTTTTGAGCATTTGAGCGAAGCTCTTCTCTTAATTTAGAATTAGTCATCAGTTCCTTCGCTTGATTAACAGCATTTGTCGGATTTTTAAAAAATTTCCCGGTTCTATTATGAATAATAAAGCTTTTTACACCATCAGAATCGGTTGCTAGAACGGGGCACCGACAGGCCATTGCCTCAACAACGGCATAACCAAATCCTTCTGTTATTGAAGTTGAGCATAAAAACCCACCTGAGTCTCCAATCATCGAATAATGATTTGCCATCTGATTGTGACTAATATTTGAGTAAGTGGTGAGGTGGTTTTGTAACTGTAATTGGTTTACCATTTGCTCAAACTTAGTTTTTTCTTCGGGTGTTGCTAATGAAGCATCATGAAACATCCATATTTGAATTGCTGGGTTGATCTTAATAAGATGGTGACTAATTGTTAAAAATGCTTGCCAATTTTTATTACGCTCTAACCGTCCTACCCAGCCGATAATTGGTGATTGTTGAACTGGTAAAGAGCGGTACGAAAACGTTTTTGTATCAAAACAATTATGAAAACAATACTTCTTCAGCATTGGAAAGTGTTGTTGAATGTATTTCTTTAAATGTGAAGTATTTGGATATAAGATCCCATTGACATATGGGATTATCTGTTTTTTGATATTTTGAAATGTTTGATTAACAGTAACTTCTTCACCTAACCCTTGTACTTCATAAATGATCTTTCCTTTATAACCAAAATCCCTTAGTTTTTTTAAAAATAAGTAATCAGAACAAACGATAATAACGGAATAATTCCCTCTTTTTATCAGTTGTTTTATTTCTTGATCATTGTTTGTCATAAACGTTGGTATATTTCTGATGTTTTGAATTCCTGATCCGTTTCTGAAGTATAGTAAATGACATTTAATCCCTATATTTTGTAATGCCTGACATCGTTGGCGGTTTAATGTGTCCATTCCACCACTTGGTAAATAGTACACGAATAATATTTTCATCAAATCATCCTTCCTCCCATGTTATTAAACAGCGTATGTTTAGAGCAGGATAATGGTTTGGGTCAGTTTCCTTACTATTGTTATGTTTTTTCATTCTAGGGAACATGCCTAGAGGAATATAGTTAACAAAAAGCGGAAATTTAAAAAGATGAGGGGGTTAATGATGGTAACCGATCATAGTGAACAGAAGAAAACAATTGTATTTTTCGCCCATAAAGGCGGAGACGATCATATAACAGGAGCCGAAAATTATTTGCTATTTCTATTGAAAGAAATGAAAGAGCGTCACCATTGTATCGTTGTTTCACCTCTGCAAAGTATGTTTACCGTCAAAGTAGCAGCGTTAGAAACTGAAGTAATCATTACTCCATATCCAATGTGCTGGAAGCTTTGGCAGCCAGATGAAACGATAGCGGAACACCTAGAGAAGATATTAGTTGATCCTTCCAAGCATGAGCTTGCAGGTTTGATTAAAGAAAAGCAGGCAGATCTAGTCGTAACCAATACATCCGTCAATCCATTGCCAGCAATAGCAGCGAAACAAGTCGCCGTTCCGGTTGTCTGGATTGCAAGTGAAGTAATTGCTGAAAATGAGTTTACAAAAGAGACAGTTTCATTTATACACCACTATTCAAATTGGATAATTGGCGTTTCGAATGCGGTATTAAAACCGTTTCACACAGAAAATTTACAAAGAAAAACGTTTTTACTTCATCCGACGATTGATCACAATCGAATTCAATTATCTGTCTTAAACAGACAGGGAGAACTATTCCGCCATAAATTAAGGATAAAAAAAAAGGATCTATTAATCGCCTGTATTGCTGCCTATATTTCACCAATCAAAGGGTTTGACCACTTTATCGAAATGGCGATCTTATTATGTAGAAAACATCAGCATGTCCATTTTTTATTGCTCGGAAACCCAACCGATCAAGCGTTTTTTAAAAAATGTCAACGGATGATTGCTCGCTCAAGATTTAAACATAAATTTCATTTTCTTCATTTTGAAGCAAATATGGATACTGTATATCCCGGGCTAGATATCGTCGTTATCCCTAGTGTCGTCGAAGAAGGATTCTCATTAGTTTGTCAGGAGAGCTTATTTTTAGCAAAACCAGTCGTTGCCTATCATTCGGGCGGTTTAATCGAACAATTACAAAAAACAGCGCATCCACAATTCCTCGTCGGTAAAGGCAATATTCCCGCCCTAGAACAGAAAGTGTCGCACTTAATTAAAAACCATGGACTACGGAAAAGAGTCGGGCAAATGAACCGAGTGGCAGCGATCAAGCATTTTGGGGTTGACCATTATCGAGGACAGCTAAGTATAATTTTGGAAAAAGTGTTTCAGTGAGAGAAGATCGAGCAAAAGATAGAAAAAACCTGAAGGGAATCCTTCAGGTTTTGAGTGATTCTATATTAACCAGTTGTCGTACCTGCAGCAGCAGATCCAGCAAACTCTACACGTGCTACAGTTTCAGTAGTGTGAAGTGAGGCAGCTGCTATAGTTACCGTGTATTGAATTTCTCCATCGACTGGTGCAGGTGGTTGATAATCAACGACAGTGAATCCAAATGGTTGTGCAGCAAGTTGAGCACCAAGTAAAATTCGAGTATAAATTGGAGTGCCTTCTCTTGCAACGACTATCGTATATAGTACAGCAGCAACTGCAGCAGTTAGTGGAGCATCGATTAAACAATTTAACTCGACACGAATATCGCCTGCATTCTCTGGTAAAACGCTAGCAGTTTGCAAACCAATATCGCCAACTAAGAGAGGTGTTGTAGGAATTACAACAGGAGCAGCAGGCGCAAAACTTGAGACACGTTGATCTAAAAATTGAATTGGCATATATCTCACCTCCTTTTTGCTTTGTTCTATACAGTATGATATAAACGAAAAAGTGCTAGGACATTCTATAAAATTCAACATTTACCTTATCTTTACTAGATTCGTTTCATTAAAGTACTAGGTAAATACTATGAGATTGGTGAAATAGTATAAATAAATAGGAAAGTTTAGCTAAGAAATAAAGGTGTTTTCCATTACAATCGCGCTTTTCATACAGGGAATTTATCTGCAGATAAATGCCTTTTTTTTTGACTAGTAGTACAACTAGGGGATGGTCTAGGACCAATTTTGTAATCAATCATAAAATATTAAGAGCAAAATAAGACTGGAAATGTAAAAGGAGAAACGAATGAAAATTGTTACGATACTAGGTACGCGACCTGAAATTATTAGACTAAGTTTAATTATAAGCTTGCTCGATCATTTTGCCGAAAATCATATTTTTGTGCATACTGGTCAAAATTTTACACCATCGCTTAGTGATGTTTTCTTTACTCAATTAAACGTTAGGAAACCTGATTATATCTTATCAGTACAACAGCAATCACTTGGCGAACAGCTAGCAACGATGTTTCGTAAGCTAGAGAAAATATTTGAAAAAGAACAGCCGGATAAAGTGTTAGTTTTAGGTGACACGAATAGTGGTTTAAGTGCGATTTTAGCTGAGCGAATGGGAATTCCAGTTGTGCATATGGAAGCAGGAAATCGCTGTTTTGACTTAACCGTTCCAGAAGAAACGAATCGACGCCTGATCGATACGGTTTCTAGCTTTAATCTACCGTATACACGACAAAGTAAAGAAAATTTGCTCCGAGAAGGGATTGCCAGCAAGCGAATATTTGTTTCAGGAAACCCAATTTTTGAAGTGTTAGAGTATTACAAATCAGAAATTACTAAGAGTGATATTTTAACAAAACTCGGATTAAATAGTGCTGATTATTTTTTAGTTACTGTACACCGCGCTGAAAATGTCGATATCCCAAAGCATTTAACTGAAATTTTACAAGGACTAAATTTAGTTGCCGAACAGTTTGAAAAGAGAGTGATTTGTAGTATTCATCCTCGTACGAAATCAAAAATTGAAAGTAGTCGTAACGTCGTAATGCATCCTCTTGTTGAATTTTATGAACCATTTGGTTTTTTTGATTTTGTCCAGTTAGAAAAAAATGCTTTTTGTGTTTTAACAGATAGTGGGACTGTCCAAGAAGAATGTTGCATCTTTCACGTACCAACCGTTACGATTCGCAAAACAACTGAAAGACCAGAAACGATTGAATGTGGAAGTAATATGTTGTCCGGGCTAAATGCGAAACGAATCGTTGAAGCAGTGAGGATTATGGTTAGTCAACCGAAAAACTGGGTTTGTCCAGAAGGGTATCTTGATCAAAATGTTTCACATAAAGTTTTGAAATTTTTACTTGGAGGTGGAGATGTTGTTCAATGATCAAACGATTTTAGTAACAGGTGGTACAGGTTCATGGGGAAATGAACTAATACGCCAATTATTAACGAAAAATCCAAAAGAAATCCGGATTTTTTCTAGAAATGAATCAAACCAAGTGGAAATGAAATGAAAGTTTGAAAATGATCCTAAACTAATATTTATGATTGGTGATATCAGGGATCGCGAAGCGTTAACGGAGGCGAGCGTAGGTGTTGATTCTTTGTTTCATTTAGCCGCGCTAAAACATGTTCCAGTATGTGAGGATCAACCAAATGAGGCTTTTAAAACCAATGTCCTTGGTACGAAACATGTGATCGATGTAGCTATTAAGGAAGGAGTTAAGAACGTTATATATATTTCAACGGATAAAGCTGTTGATCCGACTAATTTTTATGGGTTGACAAAAGCGATGGGGGAGAAATTAATTATCCATGCGAATCAAATACAGTCAAACACCAAATTTGTATGCATTCGTGGTGGGAATGTGTTAGGGACAAATGGTAGTGTTGTACCTATCTTTAAACAACAAATAGCTGAAAAATCGAAAATCATTTTAACGAATGAAAACATGACACGCTTTTTTTTAACACTTGAAGATGCAATTAAGCTTATTTTTAAGGCAGTAGCAGAAAGTATTGGTGGTGAAATTTTTGTCATGAAAATGCCGTCATGTAAAATTACGGAGCTTGCTGCTGTTTTAATCGATGCTTCCGGTAAAGAAGATGTCAAATTTGACGTGTCTGGCATTCGCCCTGGAGAAAAGTTACACGAGGTATTATTTAGTGAGAATGAAAGTAGACGGACTGTCTATTATGATGATGAATATTTCGTTATTCTACCTACACTTGAAATTAAGGGGTTAAAAGACTATTACTCTCATTATGAAAATGTCGATCTCTTGAAGTATAGTTCAAGCGCCGCTTCGATGACTAAAGCAGAAATAAAGGAGATGTTAATGAAGGGAGGGTTCATTTAATGAAGCTGTTGATCGTTGGTGGAAAAGGGATGGCAGGTCATATGCTCACTCAGTATTTTAAGAAAAAAACGCGATATGAAGTTCATTTTACTTCGAGAGACCTTGAGGAAAGCGAAGGCTACTACCTTGATGTTAGAGATTATAACCGAGTAAAAGAAATAATAGAAAGCGTTAAGCCGGACATAGTGATTAATGCTGTTGGTATCTTAAATGACCAGGCAAGTCAGAAAAAAATTGCCGCTATCCAGGTCAACAGTTTACTCCCTCATCAATTAGCAAATTTATTAGATCAATATGGTGCGAGGTTCATCCATATTAGTACTGATTGTGTGTTCTCTGGAAAACGAGGGGATTATAAAGAAGGGGATTTTCCTGATGGAACGAGTGACTATGCCAAAACAAAAGTCTTGGGGGAAGTCATTAGCCCTCATCATTTAACAGTCAGGACATCGATTATCGGTCCCGAATTAAAAGATAATGGGATTGGATTGTTTCTTTGGTTTATGAAGCAAAAAGGTGAAATTAAAGGCTATAAAAAAGTGTATTGGAATGGTGTCACAACATTAGAACTCTCCAAAGCAATCGAGAAAATGATTGTGCAAAATATTACTGGATTATATCATCTTAGTTCAGCAACGAAAATATCCAAATATGAATTACTGAAATTATTTCAGGAAATTTTTGAGAAAAAGGACGTCATGATAAAACCTGACTGTGAAATTGCTTTAGATCGAACAATTCAAAATACTAGGGACGGTTTTGATTATCTAGTTCCAAGCTATGAAGATATGCTTATCCAATTAAAAGATTGGATGGGAAACAAATGAAGTTGCCAACAAAATTATTGATAACAGGAGCAGGTGGATTTACGGGAGAATACGCTTGTTGAAAAAGGGATCGAGGTAATTGGAGTTGTAAGAAATAAAGCTTGTTCAACTAAACAAATGTAGCTCGAAATTTGTGATTTAACCGATAAAGAGGCGGTTAAATCTTTAATAGCAAAAGTAAGACCTGATTATGTTCTTCACTTAGCTGGACAAAATCACGTGGGCAAGTCCTGGCAGGATCCAACGTTATCAATAGAAGCAAATGCAATGTCAACTTTATATCTTCTTGAAGCACTTCGGAAATTCTGTTCTGTGAAAAAATTGTTATCGATCGGTTCAGCCTTGCAAGTCAACATGGAAGGTTTTCCCCCCATCCTTATAGTATAAGTAAAACCCTTCAAATATATATCGCGAAAGTTTGGTTACAATTATATGAAATACCCATTGACATCGTAAAACCTACGAATCTTATAGGTCCAGGATTTTCCAATGGTGTTTGTTCAATTTTTGCAAAAAAAATTGTTGAGATGGAGAAGGATAGATCGGATACAATTCTTGAAGTTAATAATCTCTACGCCGAACAGGACTTTCTCGATGTAAGTGATGCAATCAGAACTTATGAGATGAGTATGAAAAAAGGGAATTCGGGTGATATATATGAGATCGCATCAGGCAAAAGCCGCTCATTAGAAGTTGATACAACAATATCAATTATTAACAAAAACAGAGATAAAATTTCAGGTGAAAACAACAGCGATACAAAAAAAGTAAATCTTGTTGAGATAGATACTTCAAAAATAAACGAATTAGATTGGAACCCTACGTTCTCTGTTCCTACTTCTTTACAAGATATCCTTAATTTTCATCGAAACCAGTATCGCAGTGACTAATGAAAGGGGATTAAAAATTGGCAAAAGTATCAATTATCATTCCTTTTTACAATTGCGCTTATGTTGATCAAGCAATTAAAAGTGCTTTAAATCAAACTTACAAAAATATTGAAATTATCGTAGTAGACGATGGTTCAAGCCAATATACAAATAAGTTGAAACCGTATTTGCGAAAAATTAACTATATTAAAAAAGCTAATGGAGGGACAGCAAGTGCGCTTAATGCAGGTATTCGCCAAGCAACTGGTCAATATTTTGCCTGGCTTAGCTCCGATGATCTTTACACTCCTCGAAAAATTGAAAAACAACTAAAATATATGATGCGAAACAACATTGATGTCTCTTATACACCTGTCATTAATATAAATTCAGCCAGTAAACCGTTTAGTAGACCAATAGGTAATAATTATCCAAATAAAGTTTCGTTTTATCAAGCACTTCAAAGCGGATGTCCAATTAACGGCTGTACTGTCATGATGAAAATGAGCGTGTTTTCCAATGTAGGTTTATTTGATGAAAAACTTTTGTATACCCAAGATTATGATCTTTGGTTACGTGTTATCCAAAAGTATCAGTTTCATTATTTGAATGAACCACTTGTTTATTATCGGATCCATGAACAGATGGGAACAAAAAAATACGATCATGCGATAAAAGAAGAGGTTCAATTTGTCCAACAAAAGCATATGAAAGCAATTAATCAACTAATTCAAAAAACAGGGAATTGAAAATGAGTACTCAACCTAATTTTGAAAACTACTCTAAAATTTTTTCCTTTTTAACCCAATCGGATATGTTATTGAGGACATAATCTAGTAGTGATATAGAGATAAAGGAGATGTTATATATGTCAAATTTCGGAAAACCATATAAAGGATGCTGTCCAATTCATCCGATTCCCAAACCGACAAAGCAAAAATGCATCTGTCCTCCTGGACCGCGAGGACTTACCGGACCACCAGGGCCACAGGGGCCAGCAGGACCTGCTGGAGGAGTATTAGCCTTTGCAGATTTTTATGCATTGATGCCCCCTGATAATGCAGCAACAGTTGCTCCTGGTACAGACGTAGATTTTCCTCAAGATGGACCTACTAGTGCGACTGATATTACCCGAACTGGTCCCGATACATTTAACTTGTCTGAAATTGGAACTTATCAGGTCTTGTTTCAGGTGAGTGTGGACGAAGCGGGCCAACTGATTTTAACTCTCGATGGCGCTGACCTAGCCTATACGGTGGTCGGGCGAGCGACCGGTACTTCTCAGATAGTAGGAATGGCTCTTGTGACAACGACAAGCATGGATTCAATACTCACTGTACGAAATCCTGCTGGCAATGCCACAGCACTAACCATCACTCCTGTCGCTGGAGGAACAAGGCCTGTTTCAGCACACCTTGTTATTACACGACTCCAATAGACTGGGAAACTAGAATACTATACTCTATACCAAACTATACAGTAGGCTGGTTTGGTAGGTAGCTTTCGAGCCACTACCAACCGATGAAAGCTAGCCCAATTTCTCAATAATAACAAGAAATTGGGCTTATTAATATTGGTGTCTCCTTAAATGTTGTAATTCTTCATTTATTCCTTAAATGGTTTAAGGGTTATAGACCCCTACCTCAACGCGTAGCGTAGGTGGGAACTTTTATTCAGGTGGAGTCGAGACTCCATCTGATTTCTCGATGTTTCAGCTTGCTGAAACGAGTTCGCTGGTTGTATGCAAGCTGTGCTATTTAAGTTTTAATAAACGCTAACATCTGTTTTATGCGTTCTGAAAAGGTATGCTCTTTAAGGGCTTTTTCATTCGCATTTTTCGCAATTTTCATTCGCTCTTTTGAGTGAGATATATAATAGTTTACTTTTTCTAAGAAATCATCATCATTTTGAAATGTGACAATTTCTTTTCCTTTATCAAAATAAGTCGATACATTTGTCTGATGGTCAATTAGCTGAAAGGCACCGCAACAAGCAATTTCAAATGTTCGATTGTTGACACTTTCATTAATGATTAGTAGCGAGTTTTGATTTTCTTTTAGGTCAAATGGGCGATGTGTATTAAGGACAATCTTTGATTGGTGATAATATTGGACGACTTTATTAGGTGTTACCCAATTGTTATTAATAAATAAGTTTCGATTTTGTTTATGGCTTTTTAAAAATTGGTCCCATTTTGCACCGACAACGAGAACTGTATAAGCGGATTTCTGTAACAGCAGTTTAATAAGTTTAACTCGGTCAGGGTAAGGGTAACCTACAAGACAAAGATCATATTTTTTTTTGGTCGTTGAAGTATCCGTATGATATACAAGTGGATTAGCTCCAAGTGGTAAATTGTAACATCGCTTATGTCCATTGTCTTGATACACTTTTAAAGCTGCAGTATCAATCGTAAAGACAATATCATAGTAGGGTAATAGCTTAAGAGTGCGATCAATATAATAAGGGTCTTCAGTGAACCAAATAGCAGTGGGAACTCCTTGCTCCCTTAACCACGTAATGATCTTCGTAGGCGTTTTTACTCCAACCATCGTTAAGACGAGGTTAGGGCGGAATGAGCGAACAATTGATTGTAAACGATCCAATCCTAATAAAGTATTAAAGCTTTTTACTTCATGCTTTAATATAGCGAATTCTTTAATTATAGAGTTATCAAAGTATTCATAAATCCTTTTAAAACCAGATGGGATATATAATATTCTCATATGTTTTCCTCCAATCTTAGGAGTTTCACTGAATTTAAGTACTAGTTAAAAGTAGCAAAAAGAGGGGGTTAATCCCCCTCTAGAATTTAATGCTGGTTTGGTGGAAAGATATCAGGACATTGTGGTGGAAATTGTAATGGCGGGCATGCAATATCTATTTCTTGTCGAGGAAAACAAAACTCACCGACAATTT
>SKOL01000014.1 GCA_007120055.1 Anaerobacillus sp. | reverse complement strand
TGTTGGTTTGTTGGTTTGTTGGTGGTTTGGTAAGTTAATAAGTTAAGTGCCTGGCACCGTATCACCTTGAAGCACCTGAATCTAAATAGATTGAATATAAAAAATCTGCCTCTTGATACATCCCATAACTTTCTAATAAGTCGAAATTATAATGAAATTCAGCTCCACCATTTAATAGTTCAACCAGTTCCCTGTCAAACATCGAAGCAGCAGACATCGTTACACTTCCACCTCTATACTCGGCTAATTCACGAATACTGTTCGGCCTTTCTTCGACCGTGCCAAAGAAATATGCGCACTTTGGGACCGATCCCTCATTGCCTATCGCTCAATGAAATTCAACGATCCGGCCGAATACTTCCTTCCAACGATCATTCAAGCGTTTAAAGAATCGGTCTACCGATGGAAACGAAGAAAGATTAAAACAAACTTTATCCCCTACTACTACGGAACGTTAGCAGGAATGTTAGTGGCCGAAAAGCGAAAGGTTGTTGCAGAGAAGAATGGATTTTGTGATTGGCTGGAGTTGGTTGGGTTGGTTTGGGTTCACTATCCAACTAAGCCTTAATTAAACGTTTAATTAAAAACAAAAAGAACCTCCAATCTAGTACTAAAACTAAATTGCGAGCTCAATAAGTTAATAAGTTAAGTGCCAGGCACCAAATCTATAATCTATAGGTAATTATGAAATTCACTCACATAAAAATTGAAATCATACGAGTTGAAATTTGAAATGTTGTTGCGAGTACTCATGCGAAGGGAAATTTGAAGAAAATTGTGGGTAAAACGATGTCTAGAATACTTCATCACTGTTATTATAAAAAGCTAGTTGAATCTTGCCAAATAAAAATACACTCTTTTCAAAATAATCAAACCGAATTGCTGTAACAGCTCCAAATCGTGTATACTAAAAGTAGAAATCAACCAAACTTAAAACTTTCATGTGTATTAATGAATTTCATAATTCATTATTCCCGCCACTAAGATCAATATATAGTTTCGTCAAAACCATTCGCAAACTATATATTGCGTGATGTGGCTCATTTTTGGTAATTATGAAATTCACTCGTATAATAATATTATAAATTAACCTGTTTAAGGAGTGGTCTGATGAGTATTCGAAAAGAAGATCTTCATACATTAATAGACCTTGTAAATGAACGTGATAGAAAACTTATTTATAACCTCATTAAAGTTGTCATTGAAAAAGACCATGAGAAGGATATTTCTGTGGAAGCAGATAATTCACCTTTAACAGATCGAGAAAAGGAAATATTAAAACAAGCTAATATTGACATTGAAAATGGTGAGCTTGTCGATTGGGATGATCTTCGTGGCTCAATATAAAGTGAAAGTTAGTAAAGCTGCTGCGAAGTACTATGAAAAATTAACACCTAAGTTAAAGAACAAAGTCAACGAAGTAATTAGTCAACTTAGTAACAATCCATATGCGATCCCGAATGTCAAACCACTAGAAGGATCCGATCATGACGAATATCGAATTCGTATCGGATCTCTTCGTTTATTGTATAGAGTACATAATGATGAATTGATAATTATTGTTTTAGATATAGGGCCACGTGGTGATATTTACAAATAGTCACACTAAGCGCCGCAAACACTTATATACCGCATGGAAAGCGGACAACCAAATGATTTATGATTAATGAGAAATAGTCACCTTACTTTGGCGAGCAGAGGCGACTATTTCTTTTTGTTTAGATTGACGACAATAGTTACATCAGACCTTCAACAAAAACCGACAAATTCCGAGTGGTGCCTGACACCAAACCTAACGGACCTGACCCCTCGCCCCACTTACACAATATTAATTCACCAAAAAATATCACAACGTATTAATTTACCCTAATATGGAGTAT
Source organism: Anaerobacillus sp. (assembly GCA_007120055.1). The sequence continues at coordinate 3,145 of SKOL01000014.1, read as the reverse complement.
AATGTAACTAAATAATATCGCAAAGGAGGTCAGCTAATGAAAAGGCCTTACAATTTACCTTTACTACCGATTCAGTTTGATCCAGAGACTGAACTAGCTTTTTATAAAAAAGTCGTTGAAGCATCGGCTAAACTAGAAAAGTTAAAACAAAAACTATCTTACTCACTAGTAAATGAATCATTCATCCAGCTATTAACTTTGCATGAATCTGTGCAATCTACAAGAATTGAAGGAACCCAGGTAACTTTTAGCGAAATGCTTGAGGATAAAATCGACGAGCAGCATGATTGGGAAAAAATCGAGGTAAGAAATTACCAGAAAGCTTTAAATAAAGGGCTAGAGGTCGTTCAAGCAGGTTACCCAATCACTGAGCGCTTAATTCGTGATATGCACTCCATATTAATGGAAGATGCACGAGGTTCGACGAGTGCTTCGGGTGATTATCGAAAAATCCAAAACTTCATTGGACCTACGAAACAAATCAAGGATGCATCATACATTCCTCCTGAACCACAATTAATGGGGGAATACATGACGAATTTGGAGCGTTATATTAACGGTCATCCTTACGAACAAACCAACAATGAAGATACACTCCACCCACTCATAAAAGCGGCGATCATTCACGCACAATTCGAATCGATACATCCATTTTTAGACGGGAATGGAAGACTTGGACGGATCTTAATTGTTCTGTATTTATTGCAAGAAAAACTCATAGAAACACCTTTCTTTTTCCTAAGTGAAGAACTTGAACGAGAAAAATTTAAATATTACGCCATGTTAAATGGAATTAGAGCGATCGGCCGTAAAGAACCTGATTGGAAAAGCTGGATTCTTTTCTTCCTTGATGCAACCATTCATATGGCACAGCATCAATATACGAAGTTGGACAAAGCTGAACAACTTTATGACGAAGGAATCGCAAGGCTTGACCAACCCTCTACTAAAAAAGTATGGGGAGCGCTATTCTCACAACCAATCGCAACCGTACATCAAATTCATGCTGCAACTGACTTAGCGCCTGTAACGATTAGAAAAAGCTTGGCAAAATTGGTCGAATTAAATATGATCTTTGGTGACGACCGCAAACGAGACCGGCGTTTTTATCAATACGATTTAATTCGAATTATGACGGACTAAACTGGGACGGAGGGACATGTCCATCCCCTCGTCCCTTCATATATTAAATTCTCCTTTTTGTATGACTGAATCAAAAACTTGTCTCTTCGTTTCGTCCAAAATCTTTACATAAGTCAATGTTGATTCAGGCGTGCTGTGCGCCATTATATCCTGAACTGTGAGAAGATCGGCTCCACCATTTAACATTTTCATTGCAAAGGTATGGCGAAATTGATGAGTTTTGAAGTGGAAGAGGCGCTCGGATTCATCTTTAATCTGATTACGTTTAGAAAAATTACTTAAATGGGCTCGAATAAAGGTTTGGTTGATTGGCTGTCCTTTACGTGTACCTTTAGTATTAACAAATAAAAATTGCTCTGGATTATAGGCAGTGCTATTTTTTCCAATCATAAACTTAATAACTCCCGCTAAATGATGATCTATTGGGATACGATGCCCTTTGATCTTACTCTTCTGGATATCTGCTTCAAGCCAAAATTGATTATCACGTTTGATAAGGCAGTCATTCTTTAATGAGAGAATGTCAGATATCCTTAGTCCTGTTTTAAATGCGATCATAATCACCGATTTGACATCAGGATGAAAATCATTGATATGTTTGAATAACTGTTTTAAGACAAAATCAGGAATAAATTCAATTTGATGAATCGATTTTTTCTTTCTTTTTGGAATATCCTCTGGGAAAATCAAACAATTCACGTCCATTTTAGGCGCATTTTTATAGCCATAGCGTTGTATATCAGATAGAAATTTCTCTAGTATTACAAGGGATTTAGCAACAAATATTTCTGGATTGGACAACTTCTCACCCTTATGTTCATTTATGTATGAGTGTAAGTGTTGAATGTATTTAACAATATGATGCCGTTCTAATCCCTTTATGTTCTTCCATTTAGGCTTTAGCTTATGTAAGAAACTAAAAAACCGAGTAAGGATTGCTATATAATTTTTGGCTGTACCCCAGGCAAATTTATGTTTACTAAGTAGCCTCTGCTTAAAATATTTCTTTACTTCTTCCCGAATCCCTGGTAACTCAATCCTAGTAAAATTTATAACGTATTCGCAAACTGTTTTATTATACTCAATGCCATATAAATCATTTAAGTTGCGAACATCCCATTTATCTTTCAACCATTCCTCAGTTTGTGGCTCTAGTTTTGCCATTTTAGCAAGTTCTGAATATACCAATCTCATGATTGAAGCTACAGACGTAGGAAAGATTACATCATTATGGGGCGGGCGGCGCTTCTGCATTCGCTTCGTTTTAATCCCCTTCTTTTGTAACCAAACAACATATTCCTTTTCAGTCTTATTAATATTTATTTGAAGAAACGATTTTACATCCTTTTTATTTTCGTTTATAAACTCTGTTAGACGTCTGATTGGATTCTGAATGGATTGGAACATTGTCGTTACTTTCCACCGATTGTTAAATAATCGGTAAAAAAAAATGTACTTTACTTCTAGGTTAAGAGAGGGCTCCTTGAATTGAAATTTAATGTTTTTTCTAATGGTTGGACTATTATCTACCATCTGCTTAAATTGTTGGATTCCGCGTATTTTTTCTAGACTCCATTTATCATTTTCTAAAAAATATGCATCAGATCTATCTTGAAAGGACACATTTCCATCTCTATGAGCCACCTGCACAGAAAATGATGACATATTTACCTTTAACTCTTCATGAAATTTGTAAATAAATAACTTATTTGGATTTGTTTCCATCCCTGCTCCTCCTATGGTTAATATAATTTATCAGTTTAATCAACGAAAGAATTAATATACTTCAAACATATATAGATTTTTGATGAAACCTATTTGCTATATTTTTTTTATTAAAAAAAGCTATTTTTATTAACAGGTTCGGAGTGATAAAAAAGATATTTCTTATGCGATTTCGGTTGCTAATTCCAAACGAAACCGTTATTTTTTATTTGAATTAAAAGTTCTTATTCTCCAATTTTAATTTCATATAAATCTTTTCTACCAATTCACTGATACT
>SKOL01000103.1 GCA_007120055.1 Anaerobacillus sp. | reverse complement strand
TCCCATTCTATCCCTCCTGACTATTCTGATTATTATTATACTACTTTTGGAAGAGAAAGTAAAATTCTGCGCAATAAACGAATGAAATATGACTTATCTACAACCTTCCAAGTGCATGCTTGAGCTTACTTTTTCATACAAAAAAAGGGCTAACATCCGTTAGTCCTCTAGTACATCTACGTATTTTGACTTCCACATCATTTATAATTATTGTTCACGATTGAAGTAATTTTTATGGCGGAGGAAGAGGGATTCGAACCCCCGCGCGGTTTAACCCGCCTGTCGGTTTTCAAGACCGATCCCTTCAGCCGGACTTGGGTATTCCTCCGTATATATATTAGAACAATGGTGGACCCTGTAGGACTCGAACCTACGACCAACCGGTTATGAGCCGGTTGCTCTAACCAACTGAGCTAAGGGTCCTTATTAGCAATTTAGCAACAAGAAATTTATTATAACACACAATGAAATTCCGCGCAACTATTTTCAGAGAGTTTATTGCTAGCTAGTTATCTACTTACTTTATATCGCTAATTAACACTATATCGCAATAGCATTTTCTCAGCAAGCTTTATTTATCCTTTTTACAAAGATTTTTGGAACTATTAATTACTTTCCACATTAATAAACTTCGAGTTCACCCCTCCCTTGCCTTTACCTTTTCACGGATGCTTTCTAGTTCTTTCAACGAAAGTCCACTTAAAGATTTTTTAATTTCCTCCTCAATCTCTTTTCTATTGTTTTCTCGATATTGATCCCACCACTCACGCAAACCTTCCGTGTTTTTCAGGAGGTATTCAATATCGATCTCTTCTACATCATCATCCGACAAATACTTCAACACAGCTGCCAACAAGCGATTTAGTTTTGTGATCTCCTCTTCTTTACTATCTTTTGTAGTTGACTGTGACTCTTCGCTTTCCTTATCTGCCCTTTTACCAACTTGAACTACTTTACGTGGCATTTTCTCTCCTCCTTTTAACTATGAAAAATAAATTTTGACACACATATGTTTGATTACCATCAATTTGCTTATTTCTTAGTATCATTAAAAATTGCAAAATTATACAACGTATATCAGTTCACACACCGATGAAACTTTGTAAAATCAAACTTTCCTTTATAGGTACAAACATATACACAAAAAAAATTATGCATACGCTATGATAAGGCATAATTGATTGGAGGGGGTTGCTTTGCGAAAAGATCAACTCCAGAAACTGGGTTACGAACACTTTCTAAATTCATTAGCGACGATCACTAAAGAGGATAGGTACGGTTTTGCTTTGTACGAAGATGACGATTTTCTTTGGGTAGAAAACTTATTTATAAAACTTATGAGTAACCGTAAAGTTTTCGGTGCGATCCAGCAATTAAAAAAGCATGACGATTATAGTTATTTGCACTCGATCGACACATTTATTTTAGGCGCATTATTTGCCAGAAAAATAAATTTAAAAGACATCGAAACATTCGCTCTAGGATGTTTATTGCACGATATTGGAAAACTAGAAATCGCTAAAAGCTTACTACAAAAAAAAGGAATGCTGACTACTAAAGAGTACAAAGAAATACAGAAACATGTTATTTACGGCCATCAGTGGTTAACGAAACATCAATTTCCTAGCTTAATTTGCGAACTTGCTCTAAGTCATCACCGATCAACCATAGTATTTTTATCAAAAAACTTATCCAATTTGGTTCTATACAAGAAAATACGTTATGGGAAGATTATTTATCGTCATTAGTGAGTGGTCAAAAACACGAAGCGATCGAATTTTGTGAGCAATTAATCGACAACCGTCGTTTAGAAGACATTTATATCAACGTGATCTCAAAAGCGATGCAAGAAATTGGTACCCGATGGGAAAATGGGGAAATTTCTATTGCCGAGGAGCACGTCGCCTCTTTTTTAACAAGAGAAATTTTAGATTACTTCAAGTATAGATCGATACCGCTAGCAGCTAAAAAACGACCGAAGATTGCCCTTGTGACTGTAGAAGGGGACCAGCATATGCTCCCTTTAAAGATCGCTAGTGATATTTTAGAAGCAAAGGGCTGGGAAGTATTTAACTTAGAACAACCACTTCCGCTCGACGATTTGCAAAACTTTTTAAAAAATCACCATATCGACAAATTAGGTATATCTATTTCCATCGACGAAGCCCTTCCAACGCTTCACCAAATGATTTTAGATATAAAAAAGAGCAACGAAAATATCACCATCATCGTTGGTGGGCGAACCGCAAAAGCACACCACATAAAAGGGGCTCACATCGTCGTCACCGATATGGAGGCATATGATAAAATTCCTTTTTAAGTGCCCCCATTCAACGTAACAATCCAAACTAACCTGCGAAACGCTCATCGTCAATTAGCACTTCTCTAAAATCGCCACGCCCTGAGTTTCGCCAATCCCGCCATTGCCATGAACTAAGCCGTACTGTCGAGTACCTTCTTTTAATTTTTGATGCATCTCGATCAATGCATTTAAAGCAGGATTATTCCAAGGGGCTCTTGCGAAATTCATCCCCCCGGTGATCGTCATCTCGTACCGCTCTAAAAAGTCAGAGAGTTGTTCGATGTGATCGATCATTCCTGTCGCCAGTAAAAATGCGATCGGAATCGGTGGATAACAGCTATAAACTTCAAGATACAAATTATGCTTTTTAAATTGCTCGACAGCTTGAATATTAGCTTCGGATTGCGCTTGTAAAAAATTTTTTTTCAAATGCGGAAATACGTCTTCTTTTTTGCCTACAATTTTATTCATCTTTGTCGGGCAACCTTCTACCATGGAATATTTCACTCCTGAAACTGATATTTTCTCTTTTTCAGGAATTTGTAAAAAACTAGCCACACTGTCATTCGCTACAATGATCCCACCTGAAAAGTCGATATTCGGATTCGCACAGTCCGTTAACTTAAATAAATCAGCACCAAGATCCTCTAATCGTCGCCCTCTTTCTCGAGAAACTTCGGAATTTGTCGCACGATTATACGTTTTATGAAAATTCAGAAATAGTTGATCAAAAAAACGAACTATCTCTTTTTCTGATAGCTTTAATTCTTTTCTAATCCTGTGGCCAATTTCGTTATAGCATTGAAGAATGCTTTTATCTTCAAAAATGCTCATCGCTTTTGTCACTTCTGCTTTTCCGTAAAGTTGCTTATTCGTTAACAGCGGTTCATGGCCAAAAATCAACACCGCATCGTACAAGCCGGAATCAACTAGCTCCTTAGCATCTGATAACGCTTGGATTGGGCTAGCTCCGCTTTTATACGTATTGATTTTCTCGATCGTTTCACATTCAAAGATACTAAAGTAAAATTGATTGGCTGCTTCAAACGAGTTAAGTAACGGATCAATGAAGAAATAGGCGATCCTTTTATCAGCGGATAAAAGTTGTTCATGCATTCCAATCGCTGCTTTAAAGGTTTCTTTCAATTTTGGGTTTGTAAGTTGCCCACCTTCGATGTCAGTAATTTTACCTGAATAGATGATATTCACTATCACTCACTTCTTTCCAAAAAATTTCTATCTGAGTGAATCTCATAATTACCTTTAATGGGCCATTTGAAACTATATGTAGTTGCGAGCGGTTTAACGCAACTACATATAGTTTCATATGGCGATCAAATTGAATAATGAAATTCATTAATCTCACTTCTTAAATATCTTTTCGACAGAGCGGTGTTAACTCCTTTTTTTTAAAACAACTACACTATTTCAAATTTAGATAGATTTCTAAACGCGAAAAATAAGAGATTTTGTCGATACTATTTAATTTTTCAGAAAACTTCATCATAATGTTTATAGTACTACTATTTTTTGAGGAATAGGTGGAAACTATGTTTATTATTTCTGATGACCTACAAGCATTTCTCTTAAATCTATCGATTACTCTTGCACTTTTATTTTATTTCACTTCCATTCATCGTAAAGGTAGTTTCATTTCAAAACCTGTGATGATTGGGATTGTTTGTAGTCTCGCTATCGGTTTATGTATGATCTTTTCGGTAGAACCTATACCAGAATATATTATCGATATGCGGTTAATTCCATTCGTTATTGGGTCTCTATATGGGGGGCGAAATGTTGCACTATTTCTACTCATTTCGTTAGTTACTTTTCGATTTTTTTTAGGAGGAGTAAGTGGGTTTTATTCTGTAATAGCAATCTATCCTCTTTTAACATTGTATTTAATATATATTGCACCACGCTTTCAAAAATCAACAAATTTTAAAGAGAAAGCTTTTATCGCCGTTGGTCCAACTTCTCTGGGGATTGTCACTTTATTTGGCTTTTTAATGAGTGGTGGTTTACAGATCAGCGGCCTAGCTTCTCTTAATTTAGTACCTTTATACCTGACACAATTAGTAGCCATCTTCTTTTTCATTTATCTTATCGAACGTAAAAGAAACGAAAGATTACTTCTAGATGAGATTAATAAACTTGAAAAACTGAGAATTGTTAGTGATATAGCAGCGAGTATTTCTCACGAAGTTCGAAACCCGTTAACAGTCACAAGAGGCTTTTTACAAATGTTAAGAGAAAAAAATCTAACCAATGAACAAAAAGAAATGTATATTCAATTATCGCTTCAAGAGCTTGACCGAGCAGATGCTACGATCACTGATTACTTAACATTTGCCAAACCTTCATTGGATAATATCGAAAAACTTGATTTAAACAAGGAGATAAACTATGTCAAAGATGTCGTCAATCCATATGCCCTTCTCCATAATGTTGAAGTTCAATTTAAAGCGAATGAACAACTATTTATTAATGGAGAAAAGCAAAAATTGCACCAGTGTTTACTTAATATTATGAAAAACGCTGTAGAGGCAATGCCTTCTGGTGGGCAATTGAAGGTTTACTTAAAACGTCAAAACAATAATGCTGTGGTGACGGTAAGTGACAACGGTGTTGGTATGAATCAAGAACAAATCGAAAAGCTAGGAACACCTTACTACTCAACGAAAGACAAAGGAACTGGACTTGGAACTATGGTCGTTTTTAGTAT
>SKOL01000382.1 GCA_007120055.1 Anaerobacillus sp. | reverse complement strand
TGCAATAAGTTTTTAACATAACCACAGGTATTATATTGTAACTGAAATTATTGAAGATTTTATGAAGATATATGTTGGGATTATTAGTAATAATAGATATTTTTAATTTGAATGTTGAATTAATTCTAGAAAAAGAATTGCTAATTATTTATAACAGAATGGGATCGTATGTTCTTTTAAAAGGAGGAATGGTGCTTGAAGGAGACTGATATAGGCATGCATATTAGATAATTACGAAAAGGTTACACCAAGAAACGGAAAATATAATGATGATTTGCTATTAAAAAACAACTATTTGAACAAAACTTTTTTCAATTATAAAAACAACCGAGTTGCCTGACACGGTGTGACGTAAACCATAAGATTTCCTTAGAATAAAGCATAATGTTTCCAACCCTTGATACTAAAGGCTTTTAATAGGCATTTAATGTAGTATTTTGTTCAAAAAAATGTAGTGATTAATTCATCACTACATTTATTTGTATTATTCATATGACTTTAGGAAAGCTTATCGTTTATTTTTCGATTTCAGGAAAGCTTATCGTTTATTTCTGTATTTGGCCAAATATCTACTTTGATCGCCTGATACATTAAAAACTTTTTAGCCACATTCAGAAATTTATACTACATTTCCCGCATAAGCGTATAGTAAAGGTCATCTCCTTTTTGAAATGATGCTACTACTTCCCAGCCGTTTTCACCAAGGTTATTTAACTTGGCATCTGCATCATTATAAAAGCTTCCTAACCATGTATCAGTATTGATTTCTACAGTTTTGTATTCAAACCTTTTCAACTTAATCATCTCCCAATACAGTATAGATCCTATTTTTATTTTCACCATAATAAAAACCTATAAACAGAAATTATAGCTCATGGGTTAACATGATAAGTTGATTACAGATGTGATTATAAAGCCACACTATTTATTAATGCTTACTAATGGAGGTTCACGGTAATACAATTATTCTATACCTTATACCCAAGATTTAATAAAATACTTTTTCGAAAGTCGTTATAGACCTTCTGACGGAAAATGTTGGGATTTTTGCTCGGAAGCTTCTCAGCAATCTTTGCAACAGTAGGGTATATACCTTCATTATTCAATTCACATATTGCACTTTTAATTTGTGCCTTTAAACCGTCAATTCTCTTGTTTTTCTCTAACCTAATATACTCCTTATACCTAGCGCTTATTTTCCGACATAAAACCAGCTGATTTCTCCTTGCATCCTTATAAGTTATACCATTTTCATCTAAAATCTTATTTAAACTCTGGGGGATATCTTTACAAAAACTATCCTTCAGAATTTTTTCAATTCTTTTTTGTTTTTGCAATGTAAGATTACTACTATATAAAGCGTAATTATCATTTATCTCTTTACACAATGTGGGAAAATTATTCCTTGCTTTATCCGGTGTTATACCTAGTTCTTTACAAACTTGTCCTAAGCTTCTAGGTGTATCTTTACTTAATTCTTTTAATAAGTGTTTATGTATTTTTTCTTTCGAAGCCTTCTCTGTATTACTCGTTACTCGGTTAAATATTTTATGATCTTCTATATGTCCATTTGAAACTAAAAATAAATCATAAATTGTAATATCTAATTTTTCACAAATAGATAAGAGCATTTCTGGATTAGGTATATGCCTATTACTCATCCAATCGAGCAATGTATTATATCTTACATTTAAAAAATGAGCAAATTCTACTACTTTACTAAACTCTAAACTTTTCTTTATTTCTGGTAGTAATAAACTTATAAAATTTTTACTTGGAAACGATGTTACACTAGGTCCAAACCTTAACAATTGCTTATAATATTCACTAATGAAAAGTTCCGCATCTGATAATGAATCTTTTTTTATTGTAGGTTCGCTTTCTCCTAGCCACTCACAGCAGTATTGGCAATAGCCAACTATTAGATTCCTATGGACAAATGTTAATTCCTTTTTACAGTTTGGACATCGCTCTTTAAGTTTTATCTCATGTATATCACACTTTTCCACATTCGTAACTCCCCAAATCAAAGGTTCGTATATTTCTTTTGATTCCTTCTTCCATTGCTCTATACAAGCTGGACACCATCTTCTATTCTTCGTAATTATGTTTGTTGAGAATATCCCTTCCCAATTTCTGAAAGACATATGTTGAATATCGTTTCTCCCGGTTAGCGTCTCTAACACTTCAACAAATTCTTTATTTATTGTACCTATTCCGTTTACTAGATTAAATCTACTATTTTGTATAAGCCCTTTAGGCAATCTTCCCGCTAAAAATGACTCTTTGATATACTGACCCATGAGCTCATTTATTAAAGTGGATACATGGACATTATGATTTATTGCCAATCTAGAAATATAACTTGTTAGGCTCTCTATATAAGGGGTTCCTAGCCCCATAGGTTCTAGACTGTAAAGCTCGGTTCTTGATGACAACAAATCATTTATTTCAATTTCTTTTTGGCCTACACTTTCTAATAGAAAATTCATCATTCACTCCCCTACTAAAAAAAATACTAATCTATCAATCTAATACATAGATCACTTACCCTATTAATTTAGAAAAGTAGACTAATAAAATTAGGTAATTTTATTTACTGATTTAATATTGAAAATTTAGCTGATTGGCTTGAATTAATATGCCAATCAGCCTGTACCAACCTGATCTCTTTCAGGATTTCTTACTCCGGGTTTTCTATTTCCTTTAGAAGTTACGCTTTGCTCTTGTTTTTTGCTTGTTTTAAGCAACTCCTTTAATTCATCAAGATCTTTATCATTTTCAAAGAATTGCTTTTCTCCGTCTATAGCTTCTTTTGCCAATGTGAGCAGCTTTTTGTTTTGTAATGCATTTCTCTTTAAATTATCAAAAGTTATTGTCCTTTCCCTTGAGTCTAGGGCATCAGACAAGCACCTCTGTAACCATCTTTTTAAAATCCCTGTACAACCTACACAATGTTCAAATATATATTCATGATGCCTAATTAAATCAGGTTTCTCATCAACTGGTAAATTTTTTTCAAAAGAAAATAAAATACTTTTGAACATCTTAATTTCATCGGGGTTATAATAATCATACCTTGGCAAATGTAATTCTTTAACTCTTCTTGATAGTTGCCCATCCAAATTTATCACGTCATTTAATTGGTAAGTACCGAAAAGCACTATCTTTGTATTGGACATATTTGCTAAGGATTTAATTGAATTAAATTGCTTTTCCGATATTGAACGAGCTCCTATATTAAAGAAGTGCTGAGCTTCGTCAATTAAAAATGCCTTAGTTTTCCTATGGTAAAAAGCATTTTCTACAGATCTCCTTAACTCTTGAGCAGTCCCAGCCTTCTTTTTATAATGTTTATCCGTCATTTTTTCTATATCTACCTTATAATCAAGAAGAGGCTCATTTAGTTGCGATAAAACCCTATAATAAAAATCCTTCCAACTAAATTTTCCTAAGTCTGGGTTAGGCAGTTCCATTCCTGCAATTGGAATCATGCTCTTATCTGTGTTCATTTCATCAGAAAAATCTTTATAGACTGAAATTAATGTTCTCTCAAATAATTTAGATTTACCAACACCCGAAGGTCCTACGACCATTAAGATATCTGAATTACTAGGTGCATAAATTTCATTTTTTAGCTTTTTCATTACTTTCACTAACTTTGGGTGTGATGCTGTAAATTTCTCAAAAAAAAGTACCTTTTCCTCCTTTGTTTTTAGCAAGATTTCCCTCTTCGAATTTTCAGGTTTACTACTCATAAGCCTAGATCCTCCATATCGCCATAGTATTCTAATTCCTCTTCACTTTGATTTTCAACGTACTCTTCTTCAGCATTGTTTGTTTGTAAACTAGAATCATTTTCATCTACTATTGTTAGATGTTGCCTTCGTGTCTTATTTTCCTGCTCAATTTTTTGTAGCTCCAAATCCTTTTCCATTATTTCTAGCTCCTGTATAAATTTAGCAACTATTTTCGCTGTAATCTGACTGTTTCGGGAGTAACCTCTTCTCTCTTCCTTTAACTGCTCAGTTATTAGTTGAATCTCCTTCTCTGTCTTACCATTAAACTGAGCAAAATACTCAGAAGTACACTTCTCCCATCTATTATTTATATAAACAAACGTGATCCCTATGTTAAATGGATCATAACGTACCTCTACATTTTCCCCTTCAATTCTTGGATTAAGAAATTTATCGCTCCAATACCACCTATTATCTAGCTTTATTCCTCCATTTTGTATTTTCCTTGTCTTTCCTTTTGGGGAGGGTAATGTCATAATAATAAAATTTTCATCATAAGGAATTAAAGAGTCTGGTCTATTTCCGGTATTTAATAAAGAGTCTTCATAAGCCTCTTTAGGGGACTGTGCTAATGATGGATTTTTAATATTATCGTAAATTTCATTTACCCAGCCTTCAAACAATTTATAAAAATCCTCAAACTTCCATATAGCATGATTTTTAGGATTAACTGATTTAGTTACTTGACGTACATTTTTCATGAGTTGTGTATTACCTTTTAAAGCATGAATAAACATTTTATTTGCAACGCCAAATAATCGCTCAACAACATTTCCATATCTCCCTTTAGCTGGAGGTCTCTCCTTTTTATCAATCCCATATCTGGCTAATAGCGATTCAAAATAAATACTATTAAATTCCTTACCACCATCAAGCACAATACATTCTGGTAAGCGATTGTAATTCTTTACACACTCCCGAATTACCATCATACAGGACCTGTACGAAGGTGCTTCAAATGATAAATAAAAAGCAAGAATCCTCCTTGAGTACGCATCAATCATTAATGTACACCAAGGCCTCCTCGATTCTTCACCATTAATGTCAAGTTCAATATCAAGTTCCGTGTGATCAATATGAGCAATTTCAAATACTCTGTCACCATGTTTGGGTGTTGTAAATTCAAGTTCCAAATAAAAATTTTCATGTTTATATGCAGCCCGATTACCTTCTCGCTTTTGTTTATTAGCATATTCCCCTTTATCTTTTATTGCTTTACAAAATGTTGTATAAGAAGGAGGGTGGATATTATTCTTCTCACATATATTTAACAATTCACCATGCACCATTTTTGCCGTTTTATTTTTAATGGTTTGATAACTCTCTTCAATAATTTCATCCATCAAATCTTTAGTTTCTTGTGACATTTTGGGCTTTTTATTCCCCCTCTTTTTATTCTGTGGTAAAAGCCCAATATATCCGTTGCCACAAGCTACTTCAGCATCTTTATATTTTTTCACCCAATTTCTAATAGTCCTATCAGTTACATTTATTGATCCCAGTTCTTCAGCATTTAAATAACGTTTTACTATATCATATCTTTTATTTGCAATTTTTAAGTCATCTTCATTAGCTTCCATAATCTCTCTAGTAATATTAGATTCATTAACACCTACATTACTAGCTGTTCCTTTGATATACCCTTCTCTAACATAATTTTCAAATATATTTAAGGGTAAATCAGTGTATGTCCCATCCTCAGATTCCAGAAAAACTATATCTGATCCACAATTTTTTATTGTAAATACTTTTTCACCCCAAAGAATCCTAGATCCAGATTTCAATTCGACTTTATAAGTACTAGGAGTATTTAAGGAACTCTCATTGATAATTGAAAAAACGTTTCTCTGTTCTTTGTTTAAAAATATCTTCACACTCTTTGGATCACTTAACACCGAATTGTGCAAATCAACATATAGTTCTTGCGAAGCAATTAGTGCATTGATATCATCTGTTGAATATGAACTTTCAACTCCAGCATTTTGAATTAAATCTTGTAGTGTCAGATTTGGGGACGAAAGAATTTTTTTCTTTATACAGGTTACTGCTTCATTGGCTGGTTTATATTTCCCATCAATATAACCTTTTAAATATTTTATATTTCTATGGAGTTTCCAGTTTATTTCCTTTGACGAAAACACTTTAGCGCCTAAGTTAAACTTTTCGGCATAATTTCTAAGCGGGACATATTCCCAAGATCCGTCAAAATAATATTTATTTGGGTTATCCTGTGAAAGTTTAATTAATTTCTCCTCAGTTCTACACTCGACCCAGTAAGCTTTATCTTTTTCTAACACAAAATAATCAGCGGTATACATATACCCGCCTTTTCTTCCGGTCTTAGCCACACTTTGTAACTTTATGGAAGGAGGCTGATCATAAAACTCTAACACATTTTCATCATATTCAAGCATATGCTCATAAACGTATTCTACCTTGTGACTTTCAAATTGAATTGTTTCTCCCATCTTCTTACTAATGAATTTTCCACTTACATTGTTTTTACCACCACCAACTCGCCGTGCTGGAGGTAAGTTCCTTATTCGTTCAATTTCTTTCTTCGCCTCTTCTGATAAACCTAATCTTTCAGCCCATTGATTGAACTCTGTTATCTCCATTACCAAAGCTATCACCTTCCCTTAGAACATCCATATTGGACAGATCATTACGAATTAATAAATCCTTCCAATAAATCTGCAATTCCCTTTCTTTTAGTACACCCGGTTTATTCATCGAATTTTCCATCTTTCTTCTACTTGGATAAATCCCTTGTTTTAATAAGAATTTAAAGGTTTCGTTTATCTTGTTTTTCAGTTCAATTATCCTTTGAGTTTTTTTCTTTTCTATGTATTGCTTGTATCTATTTGATATTCGAACACAAAGATTTCTGTAGTTTCTATAAAGCATTCTTTTACTCACTCCAATTTTTTCTGCAGTAGCTGCCATAGAAAGACCTTCATCATTTTCTAATATTTCTTCTAGTTGCTTTTCAATCAAATTGTAATCAAGCTGCTCCTTATGTTTCGAATCAGAAGATACTATGTTTTTTTCTTTCTGTTCCGAAATTTCAATTTCAGTAATATCTAGAGTATTAAAAAGCAGGTTTTGTATCTCTAAATTCAGCCGATAACATATGTAAATTTGATTCTCTAATGTTGGAGTAGCATCACCTTTCAGCCATCCACTAACCGTATTCTTAGCAAAGTTCAAATGCTTACTAAAGTTAGTTTGATTACCCAAAAATACTTCAACATAAATTAGGTTGAGATTTTCGACCAACTTCAAATTCTTGTTCGAGTACATTTCCTTCTCATGAACTAATAATGAAGAAATGCTTCGAATAAGAAATCTTTTCCAGCCATGAACTTCTTGAGTACATAGCTCTAAATTTGATTCATCGTCTAACCGTTGAAAACAATGCTGACAAAATCCAACTAAAGATTGTCTTCGAAGAATATCTTGCTCTTTCTGACAAAAAGGACAAGTATTAGTCAAATAACATGAGTGAATATCACATATATTAATACTCTTTAAATACCAAATTAGAGGGTAATAAACTGTCTTCCTATTTTTTATCCAATCTTTTATGCAATAAGGGCACCATGATAAAGAAGTTTTCATTAGCCCCCTTAAAGGGAAAATTTTTCTCCAATGTAGTAAAGTTAATTCATGTAAGTCACTTCTAAATGTTAATTTTGCCAATACATTTGTAGCTTCTTGGGCATTTTCCATATAGCCATTTAATGTTTTCGCTCCTTCATAGAAGCGATTACCGCCGAAGTCACTACTCCTAGTGAGATACTCCCTATTCATATTTGGAATTAATAACTTATTTACCAAGTAACCAACTGTGGTATTATGCTCATTTGCTATTCTAGTTAGATAACTTGTAAAACTTTCCACCATTACTGTTCCCAAACCTTTTGGCTCTAAATTGTACAATACACTTCTTTCGGTACAAGAGAAATTTTTACACACGGGGTTCACCTCATTTTGAGGGTATTATCCCGCCCCGAATGAAAAATATTCCAATTTTGATACAATAAACATAAAAAAGCACACATTTATCCCAAAAATTTGGGTAAATGAGTGCTTCTCATTTGAATATTATGGATTTATCTTTATGATAATCATTTTTTTACCGCATGGCAAGCATAGGTGATAATTTTTTTATTTTTGTTTTATAAAAAACGATTAAAAATTTAAATTAAACATTATGTGTTACAAACCCTAATGCACCTGGCAAATCAAAACCCTTTTCTAAGGTAATACTCTCAAATTCTTCTTTCTTACACGGATTTTCCGAAAATAATACTAATAAAGATTCTCTAAGTTTCCATGGATGGTATGTTTCATCTGAAAATAAGTTACATAGTACCCCAACAACCTTTTCATCTAAATCATTTATCTTTAAGTACATAGTGATTAGCCCTTTATGCTTATTTGCAAAATCATAGTCATTTATTTTTGGTCCTAAGAAATCTCCGACAAAACAAACTTTCTTAAAAATTTGAAAGAAGCCAAATTCATTTAAAATGTCTAAATTTTTCATTTCTTTTAATTCTTCCGGATTAATCATAAACATTATATGTTTCATTGATTCTTCAACCTCTTCTTGAGGTATAAGGTTATTTCTTAATAGACCACAATAAATCGTTAAAGCATTAATAAATGGATCATCAGTTAATTTTTCATACCACAAGTTGCGTATGAAGTGGTGGTCATCGGCAAAATAAACGATTCTATTTGGGTAGTAATCAAAAAGTTGTAAAACCATTTCTTGTTTTCCTTTTATACATTGAATAAATGCTTTAATTACATCTTCTTTTTCACTGTTAAATAATTTGTTTAAAAAATCATATATATCTTCATCAGAATTTATGTATGGTCTAACTTCTCTTAAAACATGTACTAAATCCTCCATAAAGTCTTGTAATTTTTCACTTTCTATTACATTAGATATTTCCTGTACAAGAAAAGTTGAGTCTTTACCTTTTGGGGTTAGTCTTAGATCAAAATGGTTTTTTATTTTGTTTAAGAGGGCTTCTCTACTACCATTTACAACAAATTTACCAATGTTTGAAGTCATGAATAGCCAAAATGATTCGACGTGAGCATAGTCTACTTTGTTGTTTTTGGAATGTGCACAATCATTTCTTCTGTTTTTCCAGAAAGTTACTTGGTTTCGCAAGTCATCACTAATATTAAAAACTTTACTTCTTTCACTATTTGCTTGAATACAATCAAACACTTCTCGATCCCATGTATCATCATTTCTAATCTTTTTCAGTATATCCTCCCACCTCTGTCGATGTATATTCTGTGGTATATCGCTTTCCAACAACCTATCTTTCACGATGGTTTGGAAGCAAAGATACGAAAATAACATTGATGCTCGATATGCGGAAGATTTATAACATAAAACTGCTTCTTTCATGAGATCATTTGCATCCTTAGAAACTTCTAACCCCTCTATCCATCGCTCAATGGATAATTTCATACTAAATTCACCCTCTACGACTATTTGTTTTTATTTTCAAAACAAGACATCCTTCGCTGGAACGAAGGCCACAATTCATGTTCTCATTACTATTAAACACTATTCGATTTCCTTTAATACGCCTTAACTAATCTCTTTAATTAAAACAAAATATTTATGCATTCTGTGGCCAATCTTTATACTGCTCTTTTGCCTCTTCCATGATGGCTTTTGTAATAAAAATCAATTGCTGACCTTTAATTCCTTCTCTCATTAGAACCTTCTTCACAGCCATGTTCACTTTGGCATAAATATTTTTACGGTGTTCGCTCGTCCAGTCTTGGCTCAAGTTCTTTTTCAATTCTTTTACTACCTTATGAATAAGGTCTACTAGAAACTTATTATCAAAGGCTTCCATTTTTAGTGAAGTAATTGCTTTATAGAATTCAACTTCTTCATCCGATAGTCCAAGGTCTTTGCGGAAATCTGCTTCATCATCGACTTCGTTTTTCATGTCAGCCATCATTCGTACAACATCTGCTGCTTGAATAATTCTATTATGATAATCTTTTAAGCGTACCAGTCACTATTAGGATCCTTAACTAAATTGTCTATTTCTTCTTTTCTTAGTTCATAACGATTAGATAAGTACCGTAAAAATATTAATGGTAAAACGTAATGTTTATAGTCAGCCGGTGCCACACTTCCACGCATGTTTGTGGCTGCATCGAACAAGTCTTTCTGAAAATTTATATCAGCTTTTGCTACCATATGTAGACCTCCATTATTTCCAACTTTATTATAGGAATTACGTTATTTGATTTATTCTTATTTTAACATAAATTTACAAGAGCAGCGGTTAAAACTCTCATTGACTGCCTCTATTCTCTATTTCAGTTAAAATTTTGATAATTAATCTTCGGCAATTCAATAGATTAATAGTTTTTTTTATTGTAAGATGTATATTATTGGAATTAATCGTCGGAAAAAAGTTGTTACTGGAGGGAATTTATCTATGGAGAAAAGAGTCTGGAATACCTATGGAAAGCTTGGGGAAGAGAGCGGATTTGGCGAAGTTTTCCTTGCAAAAAAAATTGTTAATGATATTGAACAACCTGAGGAATACGCTTTTAAAAAATTAGTTCAGCTTGACTCTGATTCAATTGAACGATTCAAAAGGGAGGTAGCCTACTTAAAGCAGCTTGACCACCCAAGGATTATTAAATGTGAGGGGTCAAACTTAAGTAAAGAACCTTACTTCTATACAATGAAGAAATATAATATGAGTTTAACTCAAATTCAATCATCCTTATCAAGCGATTACAATCGATTAAAATTAATATATAACAAAATTTTAGAAGGTATAGAATATCTGCATGATGAAGGGTACTATCATAGAGATTTAAAACCAGGGAATGTACTGTTAAATAACGATAACGATCTAGTTTTATGTGATTTAGGCTTATGCATCAATCCTTTAGCAGAAAGAGGGGGAAGGCTAACTAGAACCTTTATGGCAATTGGTTCGGAATACTATTGCTCTCCAGAACAGAAGGAATCTTTAAAAAAAGTAGATCATCGAACAGACATATATAGTTTTGGTAAAATGGTATATGAAGCATTTACTGGAACAAAACCATCTGTTTTAGATTTAAATCAAGTCCCTCCTGCTATACAATATGTAATTCGAAAATGTACTGAAGATCAACGTAGTGACAGATTCGATTCAGTTACTTCATTAAAACGTCATTTTAATATTGCAATGGACTTATTAACTGAAAGTGAAAGTAATACTGATCTACTGGAACTAATAAACGATTTAAATACCTACGATGATTTAGATTATATCCTTGACACTACTTCAAAAGTTGATAAATTGGCTGATAACCTTTCTAAATACACTGACGATGAAGAATTACATGAGACTATTATGAAAATTAATTCTACTGTAATTAAAAATTTATTCGATAAATATCCAGTGGTAATGAACAAAGTTTTGAAAAAGTTTATCAAGCATACAAGTAGTCATGGTTGGCCGTTTAGTTACACTGACACATTAGCAAATAAATATCAAGAAATCTTTCAAAACATAAGTGATGTAGAAATACATGAGGAAATATTAAAAGCTTTACTTGAAATTGGTGTAAGCCATAATAGGTGGTTTGTAATGGGAATTTTTGTTGATTTATTATACTCAGTTACTGATGAGAGTGAGGCTTACTCTATATATCATTCCTTATCTGATGAAGATTATTATTTAAAAAAGATAGCAAATAATATTATTGTGGATAGAAAAAAAATACATCATATATTATCGAATCTATTCCCACAAGATTAAGAAGTGAAAGCGTCCATTAATGAGGATCAGATTGTCGAGAAACCCTAATTTTTTCAAATATGGAGTTTCTCTTTAGAAATTTTACTTCCTAATTAATTACTGATTACAGCCACAACAATGTACCAACTCTGCCATGTGATTTACCAGCAGTTGCCACGAATTTTACCACTCGCTGTCAATCTGTTTACCAATAGAAAAAATTCATGGATATTAAAGTAAAAAAGCCTAATCCTCCTTATCTTTATCGAGGAATTAGGCTTTGACTTCCGCAATCGCGCCAATTGCAAAAATAGCATTTTTCTATTGAACAGTATCGTTGTACTACGCAGCAGATGATTTGTTGTTCTTTCGTATTTTCTTCTTCAACATAAGCTTCCGTTAATGAAATTACAGATTTTACACTTTCCTATTTATAATGCGTTTAGATTCTTCACTATTTTTCTCTTCCTCAATTTGCTTTTTTAACTCTTTAATTTCTTTTTTCAATTCCCTTATTGACTTGGAATCATCTATACCTTTTGTAACTGCTGTTTTAATAATTAGATAGAACACGAATAAATAAATAAGGCTTATAAGTATCCAAAGTTCAATTTCCATTTAAATCCCCCTTGAAAGTTCATGCCTTCAATTTTATTACTCCTTCTTCCACAATCCTGCTCAGTACTAAAACAAAAGCGTTACTGCCACTCTTCCAGTAACTGCATTCGTTAGTTCAAAACTTTTATTTCCGCAGCAGTAACATCTCTATTACTTTCGCTAATATCTACCTCTTCATTTAAGACAACTTTAACCGTTTGCCCTTTTCTCAAATCATCAATGTTTATTTGTTTTCCATTTTTATCAGTAATAACAGTAATTTCAGTAAAATCAACATTACATGTATAAGCTATGCTTGGTATATCTCCTTCTTTATCTCTATTAACCGCATCTGTACAATCCACCTGCACTATATCTTGATTAACATTATGAATATTCCCTTCAAACGCATCAATTGGAGAACTACAACCCACTATTAAAACAAGTAACATAAGAATGGGTGAATACTTCATAATATTTACACCCCCTTTTTATTCTAGACGTTCACTCCAATATAAAAGTTGCGTTTTTGTTCCACTAAACTGCTCTATACTAAAACAAAAGCGCCACTGCCACTGTTCCAGTAACGCACTCCGTTAGTTGAACTTCATTCAATGGTTTTTTTTATTTCGACAAAGTAACCAACAATTAAACCTAATATACTAAATGAAGAATATAATAGTACACTTTCAATCCACCACAACGAGAGTGGTGTCCCATATATTACTTTATCGCCCATATCAATGGTGGTTTCTACGTTACTATAAAAAATAAAATCCAAAAGATAGAATTGATTATTCATATAGAAACCACGATAAAGAAATAGCAAACCAATAAAAAAGAATAACGCTGAGAACCAAAATACCTTCATATTATTCTTAATGTAGTTAATAGTTATTACTAAAGGGAAAAGCAAAACTAGAAAAAACATAATTATATGTTGCACAAAATCAGTATAACCCCACGGTTTTAAAGACAAATAAATTATAAAACTAAATATAAATGGGAGTAAAAGGATTTTAAGATTTTTATAAAACATAAACGCATCCTTTCTTAGTAAGTTTTTCTTTATCACTATAACTAATTGAATAAGCCTGCTCCAATTTTTGAATAAAAATAATCAGGAACACCATTACTATGACAGTTCCTGTTGTTGTACTAATGCTTCCGTTACTTTAATAGCTATTGTGAAGCCGAGAGTTTATTTCCAGTTAAAATCTCAAATAATACATCTGAATTTTCCTTGGTTAACTTAGCATATCCACCTTTATCTCTAACGACTTCTAATCTATCTTTAGTAGGAGTAACCCAAACGAGAAAAGTTTCAATTTCCTCGCCTGAACCTTTATTTATAAAGCTAAATTTATAATGTGGTGGTTGGTCCATTTGAACTTCTGCATTTTCCCAGGTTGTATCGTTAAGAATGTCCATTACACTTTCAAGTTGCTCTTCAAACTCTTGTATTCGTTCACTTCACCAACACGTTGTTGTACCTCTATCATCGTTTCCTCTAACTTAATTTCAAAATTGATTACATAAGAATTCCCTTTTGAATTTCCTTCATTTGAACACCCCGTAACTGCAATAGTAAATAACATTACTACCGCTAAACCAATAAAATAAAAATTTAATTTCATTTAGATTCCCCCCATTATTTTTTATTTTTTTCTTACAATATTTAGACGTTTTAGTGCATAAAAAAGTTCCAATTCTTTGCAATCGCTCTTAAAGTAAACTGCTCAATACTAAACAAATGCACCTCTGCCGTTGTTCCAGTAACGCACTCCGTTAATTGAATAAGGAAAATGGCTACCAGTCTATATCCTCATATATATCTGTTAAGAATTTTCCCTCAATTCTCCCTTTTTGAAAAAGCTCTTCTGATGTTACGAACGTTTGAGTTATAGACCCTTTAACTTTTGTTAGGTGACACCCATTAAGATTTCGACTTATCCAATATTCTTCATTTTTATAATAAAAATTGAGTTCTTCACCCCAACCAATCCGTTCTTGAAACTCTTTAAAATCGTCCTGAGTCATTTCTTCCCTCCTAATAGTTGGAGAATTAGGCTCTACTTTTCCCTTTCATATCACCATACTGGTCAATAAAATTCCTAAGCTGATTTAATGTCGATGATATATAACTTTGTTCACTTTCAATCTCAAACTGTAATTCATTCTCTTGGTCTGGTCTCTCTTTAAAATAGCCTCTCATTACTAATTGTCCCAACTTGGTAAAGACGATTTCTACTTTTATATTTGATTCATAATTAGAAAATACAGTCTCACCGTCTAATCTATGATAACACTGGTTTAATCGCTCATAAAACTCATATACCTCACCAGTAGTAAACCATAATTGACCCTTTACATAATAATTCCCACTTTTTATTTCAGCAATTCCCCGAGCATCATAACCTCCAAAGTGGCTTGTGCTTTCAGGAAACCCATATACTTCTTGAAGTTCTATGCGAATAAAACCTTGTTTTCCTTTAAGGGTAAATTCATTCATTACCATCATCTCTCTTTTAGCCGATTTTCTTTCAAATTGCTAAATAGTTGAATGCGACAGCTCTGTTCCGCAATCACTCACCGATAGTTGAAGAATACACTTTAATTACCAAACCATAAACTTTCCATTATCAGCATAAAGCATTGCAGCTTCTGGACCATCGTAATCTGCTTCTCTAAGAGAAATTTCCAAACTGTCCCCATCTTCAAATGTTATTTTAATAGCATTCCTTTCTTCAGCAAATGCTGTTTCCACTACCTTATTTATTAAGGTACATAAAGCATCTCTCCAACCTGAAGTCTGAATATAATATATATGGTTTCTTATCATTGTTGAAGGTGATGTAAATGCACTTAAAATTACATCTTCCTTTTCACACTCAAAGACAAATTGAACGTAATCTCGTATAAAAACCACTGAACTAAGTTCAGATTTCTCTATCGATTTAATATCCATATTAACTTCTTCCTTCCGTTGGATATTTATGCTTATTGCACTAGCCTGCTCCAATACTGGCACAAGAGCAGCGACAGCTTCTTTCGCTATCGCCTCCTTTAATTGAATAGAGCCTTACTCTGTTGGGACATACCCTAAAACTTCTTTTTCTTGAAGGTCAACAAAAATCTGAGGTACTCCATTGATAAGGTTTTCTTTAGATTCAAAAGAAACCATTAACACTTCATCTCTGTGAGGTTCGCCGTCCAGCATATGTCCAAAACTAGTGTCTGTAATCTTTACTGAAGAATTACTCCAATCCCCTCTAGCTAATTCATCCCATCCTTCTTTCTTAACGAATTCCCAAGCAACCTTTATTTCAAATTGGTATTTCTCGTTTTCTTCATCATCTTTACCGATTTCTTCTTCAGGTTCAGCACTCTCTTCAGCTTGAGGTGAGCAAGCGATTATACCAAAACATAAAGCAGTTATAGCTATGCCGATTGTTATTCTTTTGATAGTAAGACCCTCCCAATAAATCTACATTTAGAAGATTAGACAAATTATATACTGTCAGGTTAATTTTTCTCTTTATCAATATTGATTGGTACCCTGGATATTCAATTAACCTGCTCGTTACTTTAAGTGAAGTATTTCACAATATCATAGATATTCATAAAACAATAATACCAAATAATACTAATTTGATGTTCTTAATTTACATAAAAAATGGAATTATTTTAATTAGCTTTCGAATTAAATAAACATAGTTTATTCCTAATAGTTTGTTACGCAGTATACGTCTACTACGCAGCACTAGAATTCACCCTAGTTGTATTGTGATCATTAATTACAAAAAGGTATTAACTGGGAAACGTCAGTTATTTACTGGTAAAACATTTGTCACAGGGTGGTTAAAAAAGTATAACAATGGTGGTAAAATTCATTGACTGTAATTAAACAATTCCTTGAAATGTATTTTATCGCATAGGATAGCAATTTTCTTCGCACTATAATCCGTAATAGTTGAATTACTTCTTACTTCTTACTTCTTTTGAAATAAATACAATATACTGATACTCGTCTACATTTGATAATTGACGCTATTTTCCTTTATTATATAAATAAAAAAAGGTTTGAAAAGTTATTAACTTTCCAAACCTTTAATTGATTTCAAATATAAAATTACACTTGTTAAATTTCGAGTATATGTATGCACTTAGTGCAATTTTATACTTGATGAATAATTGCAAATAAAGCATAAAATTTCCTAAGATATAATAAAGCATAAGCTTTCCAAACGGAAATTTTATGGTTTACGTCACACACGGCAACTCGGTTGATGTTGGTAATATTGGTGGAGACGGTGGGACATGTTATTCCATGCTTTCGCAGATGGCACTGACTATATCTTGAACTTGAAGGTATTTCAAGTCCCTTGGCGTA
>SKOL01000751.1 GCA_007120055.1 Anaerobacillus sp. | reverse complement strand
ATCCCGGCAACATTGTTTTATATTATAAAACAATGTTTTTGTTAGTTGTTTTAAAAATAGAAAATGATAAGACTGTATGAACTTTTATCTACATTTATCTTACTAAATATTTAATCCTTTATCAAGTGAATTTTTTAAAAATTACCATACTTTTTAATATTTTAATTAGTCAAGGTATTAACTTAGCGCACCATAGTAATGTAACGAAGAGGTTAGACTATTTTGCCGACGAAAAAAGAGGCTATCCTATGATATAGCCCCTTTGATCGCTCTATTACTTTTCTTTTAATGAAACTTTTTCTTTAACTTCCTTATTAAATAAGTATGTTGGATAATAGCCTCCCAATACATCAGCAACATTTTGCGCTGTCTTACGTTTTAATTCTAGTTGTGCTTCTTCAGAATACCATGCAGCATGAGGGTTAATAATAACATTATCCATTTCTAATAGTGGATTATCGTTTTGAATCGGTTCTTCTTCTGTTACATCTAAACCAGCACCTGCAATTTCTCCAGCTTGTAAAGCACGAATTAATGCCTTTTCATCAATAACTGGGCCTCTAGCAGTATTAATAATAAATGCTTCTTTCTTCATAAGATTAAACTGCTCGTCACTGATCATACCTCTAGTAGCTTCAATAAGCGGGGCATGAACAGAAACAAAGTCTGAGCGTTTACACAATTCATTTAAATCTACTAATTCAACATTTAAGTCTCTTGCCACTTCCTCTGGCACAAACGGATCATAGGCAACAACTTTAATTCCAAAAGCTTGTGCTTTTTTAGCTAATGTTTGAGGAATGCGCCCTAACCCTACAAGACCTAATACACGCCCACGTAACCGATAGATCGGTGCACTAACTTTAAAATCCCAGTTTCCTGCTTTCACTTCATTATTTAAGTGAACAACCTTTCTGGCACATGCCATAATTAGTGCAAACGCATGATCTGAAACTTCATCCATACAATAATCAGTAACATTCCCTACCATTACTCCATTTTCATTAGCGGCATCAATATCAATAGTATTAACCCCTACCCCGTACCTTGACACTACTTTTAGGTTGGGAAGGTTTTCTATTACTTTTCTTGAAACCGGAGCATATTGATTGATAAGAGCATCTGCCCCTTGAGCTGCTTCGATTACTTCCTCTTCCGTACGGCATTGAGCATGAATTAATTCCGCATCAACCGCAGCGAGTACTTCCTCCTCTGGTGCTAATGTTGAAAATTCATAATCTGTGAATACTACTTTAAACTTTGCCATTTTATCCCCATCTCCTTCAATGTTTGTTTAATCTATTTATTTGTTGGTTGAACACAATTACTATAATCTGGCTTTTTTAACTTCCTCAATAAATTTAAAAGATTTCTCAGTAATAGTCGTTAACGCATTTTCATCAATGCTATCTTTGGTGTTCACTAACGTACTTCCTACCCCTGCTGCAACTGCCCCCGCCTTTATGTAATCACCTACGTTATCGACATCAATTCCCCCTGTTGGCATAACAGG
Organism: Anaerobacillus sp.; assembly: GCA_007120055.1. The sequence goes on along the minus strand of SKOL01000751.1, from coordinate 15,086 downwards.
GATGTGCGGTAGCGGTCCATGAACGGCTTTTATATAATCTGGCCCGAAAGCATTTGCTGGGAATAACTTCACAATATCTGCCCCACTCTCGTATGCACTTAAAATTTCAGTAGGTGTTAACGCACCTGGAATACTAATCACACCATATCGCTTCGTTAATTTAATCATTTCTTTATCAACAATAGGCGAAAAGATAAACTTTGCCCCTGCCATAATAGCAGCTCTCGCAGTCTCTGAATCTAGTACCGTTCCTGCACCGACGATCACGTCATCTCCTAGCGTCGAAGATACTTCTTCGATTAGTGTAAGAACCTTCGGAGTTTCTACGGTTATTTCTAATGTCTTTACTCCACCTTTACTTAATGATTTAGCAATAGGTAAGATATTTTCGGGATTAGCCCCACGAATTACTGCAACAATACCATTTTCTTTAATTTGCTGTAATAAGTCCATGTTACCCTCCTTCATTAACGACTAACATCATCAGTCGGCGAATTAATAAAGCGTTCAACTTCATCTTCTTCCGGAAGTCCTTCTACATCACCGTTCACCATCGTTACAAGTGCCCCAACGGCATTTCCACGCTGAACAGCTTTTTCAATGGAAAAACCATTTAGTAGTCCTGATGTAAAGCCTGCAGCAAAGCCGTCCCCAGCACCGACAGGGTCAATGACTTGTTTCACTTGAAAGCCTGGAACTAATTTACTTTCTTCTTTAGTAAAATAGTAGGCACCTTCCGCCCCCACTTTTAAAATGACAATTGATGGACCAAGATTTAAAAATAATTGCCCTAACTTTTCTGGTTCGGTTTCATCAAACATGAAAGTTCCCTCGTCAAGTCCCGGTAAAATGATATCGGCTTGGGCTGCTATCTCTAGTAATACTCGTCGAGCTTTCTCTTCGTTCCAAAGTTTTCTTCTTAAATTCGGATCGAAAATTATCTTTACAGAGTGTTCTTTTGCGATCTTGATCGCTTCTAAAACCATCTCATAGCAACTATCACTTAAAGCTGGAGTTATTCCTGAAATATGAATATATTTTGCTTTTGAAATATATTCACGGTCTAAATCTTCTTTATCCATTTGACTAGCGGCTGACCCTTTACGATAGTAATTAACTCTTACTTCATTAGCATTTCTTAATTCTTTAAAGTAAATTCCTGTTGGCGCTGTTTGATCAATTTTTACTTGACTAGTGTCAACACCTTCGCCACGAATGAAAGATAACATCGCTTTTCCTAATTCATCATCACCAACGCGACTTATCCAACCTGCTTTGTGCCCTAACCTCGTTAATCCAATCGCAAAATTTGATTCTGCACCACCAAATTTTCTTGAATAATTATTGGCATATCTCATTAATCCAGTTGAATCTGGAGTAAAAAGAACCATCGTTTCTCCAAATGTAACAATATCCATACTCCCAACCTCCATTTACCACTCAGCTATAGTACCATCGCGGTGTCTCCATATTGGATTTCTCCAGTTGTGTCCTATCTCTGCCATCTTCCGTACTTTTTCTTCATTAATAGTTATTCCTAATCCAGGCCCTTGAGGAATTTCAACATGTCCATCTTTATACGTAAATACAGAAGGATCAGTAATATAATCTAGTAAATCATTTCCTTGATTATAATGGATCCCTAAACTTTGCTCCTGGATAAAAGCATTATGTGATGTTGCGTCTATTTGTAATGAAGATGCTAATGCAATTGGTCCTAATGGGCAGTGTGGTGCAAGAGCAACATCATATGCTTCCCCCATCGATGCAATTTTTTTACATTCTGTAATACCACCAGCATGTGATAAATCTGGTTGAATTATATCAACATAGCCGTCTGAAAGTAACCCTTTAAAGTCCCAACGTGAGAACATCCTCTCACCTGTTGCAATTGGTATATTCGTATTTCTAGCAATCTCTTTTAAGGCTTCATTATTTTCTGGTAATACAGGTTCTTCAATAAACATAGGGCGATATGGTTCTAATTCTTTGGCAAGGATTTTGGCCATCGGCTTATGTACTCGCCCGTGGAAATCAATTCCAATACCAACATAATCACCAACTGCTTCACGAACAGCTGCAATTCTCGCTACGGCCTGATCAATCTTTTCATACAAGTCAATATACTGTAACTCTTCAGTTCCGTTCATCTTAACTGCAGTAAACCCTGCATCAACTACATCTTTTGCCGCTTTCCCCACTTCACTTGGTCGATCTCCACCGATCCAAGAATATACACGAATTGAATCACGACATGCTCCACCTAATAATTGATAAACAGGTGCGTTATAATACTTCCCTTTAATATCCCAAAGCGCTTGATCAATACCAGCAATTGCACTCATTAAAATCGGCCCACCTCGATAAAAACCACCACGATACAAAGCATTCCAATGATCTTCAATTCTTAAAGGGTCTTTACCAATTAAATAATCAGCCATTTCATTTACAGCTTCTTTAACTGTATTCGCACGCCCCTCTACAACAGGTTCCCCCCAACCAACAATTCCTTCATCCGTTTCAATTTTCAAAAAACACCAACGCGGTGGCACAATAAAACATTCTAGCTTTGTTATTTTCACACATAACACCCTCTTATAATTGATAATATATTCGCAATTACTAATGTAATTGAAACTTAACAATAGTGTTTTTCAAGATATGATAAAACCGCTTACATTTCCTATCGACAGAACTTGTTCTATAATGTAAAACGAGGTTTTAGAAATTGTGCAAAAAAATTCAGAAAAATATACAAAATAATCATACTAAACTCTAATTTATTAATCAAGTACTTTTAAAAAACGTAACAGATTGGTCATTTTATTAATAAAAGGTGAGAGAGTATATTAGTATACACAAATAGAATTCAAGAAAACTTTAAAATAATTAGAACTGTTACCAGTTTTGTTATACTATGTTTATATATCTAATGAACTGCGAGGTAAAATATATGGAATTTTCTAATCATAGGTACGAACATATCGATACTAAGACGATAAAAATAGAGGTTAATATTGATGATATGTCAGCTGAGCTGTTAGGACACTTAATGGATAAGCTTATTAGTGAAGGCGCGAATGATGTTTATTACATTCCTATTTATATGAAAAAAAATCGCCCAGCAATTATGTTACAAATCCTATGCCATGAAGAAAAACTTAATAAATTAAAGAACATCATTTTCACTGAAACAACGACTTTTGGTCTTCGTTATTTCCCACTAGAGGTACATAGACTAGAAAGACGTTTCTCTTCCCTAAATACTACATGGGGGCCCGTTACAATTAAAGAAGGTCTATTTCAAGGAAAAGTTGTACAACGATCTCCAGAATATGATGATTGTAAAAAGATCTCTAGTAAGGCAAATATCCCTTTAAAAGATGTCTATGCTAATGTGTGGAAAAAACTCCCGTAACTTTTCAGGTGAAAAGTTATTCGGCGAAGAAACTACTGAAAATATTAGCATTTTAAAGTTACCTCAATCAAATTAAACTTCCCTATCTCTATAATACCATTTTTACTTTACCAACTAAATCATGTGAAAGTAAGAAAAGAGCAAGCCGCTCGCCTATCGGCGAAAACCACTGGAAGACCTACCCGCTGCGGTCAGGTTTTAGACCGCAAGGGAAGGGCTGAAGTGGTCGAGCCGATGGCGCCTGAAGCTAGACAGCTTTTTAAATTTTTTATACTTTCTTATCTTTTAAAAAAAGAAGAGTTTCCTCTTCCTTTAATCACGAAGGTATATTGAGACTTTTCAGCAGTCTCGCGAGAGTGCTCTTTTTTTATACTTTAAATTTACTTATTTCATTTTCTAGTTCTTTAGATAGACTATTTAAGTTGTTTGCTGAAGATTGAATTTCTTCCATTAAGGCTAGTTGCTCTTCCGTATCTTCGGCTACCTTATTGAAACTAGCTGAGGTTGCATTGGCGATACTAGCCATATCATCTACTGATGCACTCACTTGTTCCGCACTTGCGGACATTTGTTCAGCAGTTGCGGTAACTTCTTGTATTTGAGTTGAAACATTTTGTATCGATGTCAAGATTTTTTCAAAGGCTTCACTAGATTTTTCAACTGTAGTTACTCCCGTTATTACTTCTTTATTTCCTTTTTCCATCGTTTCAATGACAATTTTAGTATCTTCATGTATCTCACTAATAACTGTTGAAATTTCAACAGCTGACTGACGAGAATCTTCTGCTAGTTTTCGGACTTCGTCAGCTACTACTGCAAAGCCCTTTCCATGTTCTCCAGCACGTGCCGCTTCAATGGCTGCATTTAAGGCTAACAAATTCGTCTGGTCTGAAATATTGGTGATTACTTCTAAAATATTCTCTATCTCTATCGAACGATCTCCTAACTTTTTTACAATTACAGTAGCTTCCATGACAGCATTACTTATTGCCATCATTTGCTTGTTTACTCGCTGCACTGATTTACTCCCGTTATCAACAATATTGATTGCCTCTAAAGAACTTTCCGCAACGACTGACGAGGATTCGGCTATATTTTGAATACCTTCAGTCATCTCTGCCATAGCTCGCGCACTTTCATTCGTTCCATTAACAGTTGTTTCGGCTCCTTTAGCAACTTCTTGAATTGCACTTGAAATTTCATTCGTTGTTGCCGTTGAATCTCGTGAACTACCAGATAGTTGATCTGAGGCTAAAGAAACTTGATTAGAAGCAAGGGTCGTTCTATGTATCAGCCCACGTAAACTATTCGTCATTTCGTTAAATGCTTTTACTAATCGACCAATTTCATCTTTTGATGTAATATTGATTTCCTTACCAGAAAGGTCACCTTGTGCAACTTTTTCAACTTGATTAACAACGGCTAAAACAGGCTTAGTAATTTTACTAGCTGTTAATAATGCGATAATAAAGGATAGTACGATTCCTAATATTGTAACAAAAATATTGAATAAAATGGTGTTTTCTCCATCTTGCACCATTTCTAACCCATTCATGGCAATATCTTCTTGAGTAGCTTTTGCAATCGAACGGTATCCTTCCATAATATCTTCAGCAAAAGGATCAACCTGGAATCGAATGCTTACAGATACAGTATCTGTTCCAGATTCTTCAAACATAGGAAATATTCTATTATTGATTAACCGATTCCAAACCTCGTTTTTCGATACTAAACCTCGAGCCAGCTCCTCTATTTCACTATTGGAATGTGTATAATTTAGTATTTTTTCTTCTAGCTCATAACTCAAATTTTCTAAAGCTATAAAGCGTTTTTTATAATCCTCATCACCAACAAGTACATACCCTCTAACCAACGCAAGTCTTTCAGCCATATTGTATGCGAGTTGTTCACTTATCGACAAGCGTTGTAAATCTTCTTCTACAATTGTTACAACATTATTATTAATACGCTTGTTATTTAGTAGACTGTATGCTGAAACAACGATTAATAAAATTAATACTAAACTAAACCCTATCAATATTTTTATTCGTAAACTTTTCATATATCCTCTACCCCTTACAAAAAGGCAACTCCAATCTATAAAGAATCTGAGAAGTCACCTTGTATAATCTACATGAACCTATTTTTCTTCCGCGACGCGATGACACGAATTCCACCTGTTGCAGCAGAGGAGGCATTATTTGCGTACATACGTAAATATTTACTCGCTTCCCGCTTTAAGATTTCTAAATGTTCTGCACGACGTGATTTCATTCCTTCATAACCTTGGGCAATCCCATCACAAACAGCTATCGAATTAAATTCTAGCGGTATCTCCCCCGCTTCACGTACACCTTTTTTACCCGTTCAGCAAGTTCTTCGGCGAAAGGCTCTTTTTTGAAAGAGCCTTTCGTAGTTATCAGTGTTTAGGAAAAGTTATTGGTTAATCGTCCTAACTTCTCAATTTCCACTGTTACTTTATCACTAGCCTTTATCCAAACTCTTTTCTCCTCAGGATCACCGACAATAACACCTTCTGGCGTACCAGTTAAAATGATGTCACCAGGTTTTAGCGTCATATGTTTTGAGACATAACTAACAATCTCCTGACAATTAAATATCATGTCAGATGTGTTAGAATTTTGTCTTATCTCATCATTTAGCCATGTTTTTATCTTTAAATTATTCGGATCCTCAATTTCATCTTTCGTCACAACATAAGGGCCTACGGGACAAAAGCCATCACAAGATTTCCCTAGTAACCACTGCGGGCCTTTAAACTGTAAATCTCTCGCCGAGATATCATTAGCAACACAATAACCGAAAATATAATCGTCCACTTTTTCTATCGAAATATTCTTCGCTTCTTTCCCAATAATTATCGCTAATTCTACTTCATAATCAACTTGTAAAGAGTTGCTTGGAATTTCAACAGTACTTCCAGAACCTGTTAAACTATTATTAAATTTACTAAATAAAATTGGTTCTTTTGGGGGCGCCATCCCACATTCATCCGCGTGCTTCCGATAATTTAATCCGACACAAATAATTTTTTCTGGCTTTGAAATGCATGGGCCTAGAGTGAGCTCTTGCTCATTTAAAATTACTGTTTCATCTAGTGATATATCTTTAATCATTTGTATTATTAAGTCCGATTCAACACTTTTTATAAGATCGTCAACCGTTATGGCGTCATAAATGCTTGAGCCTTTTAGAGCACTTTCAACATCTATAACTCCTTTTTCTGTCTTCACTCCTAAGCAAAGATTACTTTCTCGATAATAGTTTACTAATTTCACGAGTTCCCCTCCTTTAATAAATCATCTGATTTCAGATACTGTTACTAATTGATATTCTATATAGTAAAACTAAGTTTCACTATATAGATACCGTATAGTATGTAAACTATACGGTACAAAAGCCATATCCTAACTTTTCAGACAATTCATTACTTGCATGCTTCAACAATTCAATATTTTTCTGCATTTTCTCTTCATTAACTCTCATGATAGGGCTTGAAATACTAATTGATGCTACAACATTCCCTGTGTAATTTCTGATTGGTAAGGCGATACAGTAAACCCCTGGTTCGTTTTCTTGATTATCAATTGCATATCCGCGCGATCGAATGGCTTCTAATTCTCGAAGAAAATCTTCTCTATTGGTAATAGTATTGTCTGTTCGCTTAATAAAATCATAATCATTAAGCAATCTTTCTAGTTCTTCTGTAGATTTAAATGCTACTAAAGCCTTTCCAACTCCACTACTATGGATCGGGACACGCCTACCAATTCTTGAGTATAAGATAGTTGCAGAAGAGCTTTCCACCTTATCGATATAGACACCTTCTTTACCATCTAAAATAACAAGGTGAACGGTTAAATCTGTTTTTTGAGATAGTGAGTATAGATACTCCTTAGCTAACGCCCTTATATCTATACTATGAATCACAAAATTTCCTCTTTCAAATAACTTCATGCCTAATTTATATTTTCCACTTTCGTCAATCTGTTCAATATAATGATGCTTTTGAAGCGTTTTCAATAGCGAGTGGACCGTACTTTTGTGTAACATCATTTTTTCACTAATTTCAGTAATTTTTAATTCAGTATTATGCTCATCAAATAGATCTAATATTTTTAACGCTCTATCTACAGATTGAATAATCGGCATAGAACTCCCCCCCTTATTTCATGCTATTCCATATATATGATACCACGAAATTGATTTTTTTATATCCTTTTAGGAGAAAACCTACTTATAGCTTCCTCCTTTTAATAAAAACAAAAAATTATGCCTTAATGTGGGAGGAGCCTAAAGAGTATTAGGGCTGCCCATTTGTTTATTCTAACTAGGAAGTAGCTAACTCTTAGTAAGCTTTCTATTCCTTTTGTAGTAGTAAACTTATATGGCACAGCCCCATTTTTAATTCTTTTTAATTCGCTTCTGCTCTAATGCGTTCTACTAAATCTTCGGCCCAATCATACTCATTGTTCCAATCCTCATACATCGGTTGTACCGCATCGATCATCGCTTGACGGAATTCATCATCTGGAATTGTAAATTGTATACCATGTTCTTGTAAGTATTTTTTATCATCTTCAAAACTTTGTTCCATTAGCTCGAATTCATATGCTGCTGAAATCGTCGAAACCTCTTGAATAATTTCTTGTTGTTCTGGTGTTAATCCATTCCAAAAATCAACATTAATAATATATAAGTTTGGACTAAACATATGATTAGATTCTAAAACATCACTTTGAACTTCATACCATCCAGATGCTCTTGTTGTTGCAATTGGATTATCTTGACCATCAATAACTCGTTGCTCTAAACCCGTAAAAACTTCTGAAATTGCAAGTGGGGTTACATTTGCTCCAAGCCGCTGCCCTAATTCAATATAGTTAGGAATGTTCGGCATTCTTAATCGAAGGCCATCAAAGTCATCAATAGAATTTAATGTTTTATTACTAGAGAACATTCTAAACCCATTGGCACTCCACGCAAGCGCCTTTACACCGTGAACACTCTCTAAATCCTCAACTAACTCATCACCAATTGGACCATTAAAAACTCTCTTAACATGTTCATAATCTTCAAATAAAAATGGCCATTCAGGTACAGCTAACTTTTCGATTGTTGATTGCATAATCATTCCCGGAATACCCATTTCAATCGTTCCGTTACGAACACCATCATAAAATTCTTGTTCTGCCCCAAGTTGACTATTTGGATAGATTTCAACTTTTAAAGTTCCTTCTGATTTTTCCTCAATTAACGGTTTAAACTTTTCCCTTAATGCAACATTCTGAGGATGGTCTTCAGCAAAATAGTTGGCTACCTTAATCGTTTTAACTTCACTTCCCCCAGCATCCTCACTACTACACCCTGCAGCTACAGTTAAAAACAACAACATTAAACCAATTGTCAATTTCCCCATAAAACTGTACTTCATTTTAATCCCCCTTTAAAAAATTGTAATTTATAGAAAGCCCTTTAGGCAAACTACCTTTGATAAAAACTGTTGCATAATAATACTTTTACAGAAACACTACATTATAAAACTGAGTTTCTTCAAAACTTTAATTAGTTATTGATATATCGGTTTTTAAAACTAAGCTTACGCTTACAGTTTGATTTATTTAAGGTAATCAAATCACTATCTATTAAACTAGTTTAGCCTTACTTAAGATCTGGTGTAATTGATCTTTTTTACTTTGATCAAGTGGATACGCTGGCCTTCTAACATAAGTTGATATATCAAAACCTCTCATTGCAACTGATTGTTTTATAACATTTACGAAAGGACTATCAATTTTATACATTAACGGTAAATGAGCTAATCTTTGGTGTAGTTCAACAGCAGTTACTAGATCGTTTTCTTTAAACGCTTGATATATTCCAACTTGAAGTTCTGGTGCATAGTTAACACTAGCCGAAATCGCACCATCTCCACCTAAACATAGGTTATTTAATAGATGATCATCGTAACCAGTTAGTACAACAAAATCTGGACGAACTTCTTTAACTTTTAAAATCGTCTCTCGAATTGGTGCTAACGAGTCTACCGTTTGTTTAACACCTACGATATTAGCATTTTCAGTTGCTAGGTTAGCTAATATTTCTGGTGTTAAATCTTGACCTGTTACACCCGGGAAGTTATATATTAACACCGGTATGTCTACTGCCTCACAAATGTCACGATAATGTTTGTATATATTTGCTTCAGATAACCCCCAGTAATTAGGGTTAATCACAACTACACCATCGGCTCCAATGCTTTTACTATGTTCGTTTAATTTTATTACCTCGTCAGTGCTATTGCTTCCTGTTCCAATCAACGTTGTCGTTCTTCCATTGACGTATTTAATACAAAATTCAGCAATTTCCATACGTTCTTCAGTACTCATTGTCGTAAATTCTCCACTACTACCTAGAAAGAATAGCCCATCGACACCACTATTAAGTAAATGATCAATTAATTTGCCCATACCTTCCTGATCAAATGTTCCATCTTCTTTAAAAATCGTCAGTATTGGAGGAATAATTCCTGTAAATTTTTTAGTATCCAATTTTGTTCATCCTCTTTTCTCTTATGTTATTTCATGAATATTTCTAGCGGTACAAGGACTATTTGTGGGAATAACACTAATAGTACCAATACGAGCATTTGCACTATCAAGAATGGCCATATCCCTTTGGCAATATCGATAATACTAATTTTACTTATACCACAAGCAACGTATAATACTGTGCCTACTGGTGGAGTAATTAAACCGATACAAAGGTTAATAACCATTAAAATACCAAAATAAACTGGATCAATCCCAAGTCCTACTACTGTCGGTAAAAGAACCGGTGTGAAAATTAATATTGCAGGAGTCATATCCATAACAACCCCAACTAAAAGTAAGAACACCATTAAAATGAGTAGCATCACTGTTGGATTTGAAGTAATATTATTTAAAAATTGTGCTAATTCTGCTGGAACTTGTGCAACTGTAATAACCCACGCTGTTACCATTGCCGCAGATGCTAAAAACATTACTACCCCTGTCGTTCTTGCTGCACTTACTAAAACTTGAGGTATATCTCTAACTTTTAAATCCCCGCGATAAACTGTAAAGCTAATTAAAAGCGCATATACACAAGCAATAACTGCCGCTTCAGTCGGAGTAAAAACTCCACCCCTAAGACCAACAATAATAATCAGTGGCATAAATAATGCCCAAATAGCTGATCCGAAACTTTTAATTCTCTCTTTATTTGTCGCTTTTGGAAGTGTTTCATAATTATCTTTTCTAGCAATTAAATACCAAACAATCATTAAACCAGTTGCAAATATAATCCCTGGGACAATCCCAGCCATAAATAATTGCGTTATCGACACACCACCTATAACCCCATACATGATTAACGGAATACTTGGTGGAATGATCGGTGCAATAATCCCAGATGAAGCAACTAAACCACTGGCTCTTTTTATATCATAACCTTTTGCTGCCATCATCGGAATTAAGATAGCTCCTAAAGCTGCTGTATCTGCAACAGCAGAGCCAGATAAACCTGCAAACATTACCCCAGCGATAATAGTTACATAACCTAATCCACCTCTAATGTGCCCCACTAATGTTGTCGCAAAACCAACAACACGCTTAGAAATTCCACCTGCATTCATTATTTCTCCAGCAAGAATAAAAAACGGAATGGCCATCAGCGGGAAATTATTGGCTCCGTTCACTAGACTTTGAGTAATGATTTGCGGATCATAAATTCCCATTGTAATCGTCATAACTACTGCACTCATAAGCATTGAAAATGCCACTGGTACTCCTAAAAACAAGAAGAAAAATAAGACCCCTAAAAATACCCAGATCATTGATCTCCCTCCTTTTCTACAACTTTATCTCTTACATAAGCAGGAGGATCTTGATCAAATACTACATATCGAACAGTTTGTGTAATACTCATAAGGATCATTACAAATGCAGCTAACGTCCCAGCAAAAAATAACACTGATAACGGAATTCCCGTAGCCGGACCGTAACTGTTACTGTTAATGACCATCATTTTCATCCCGCCATTAATGACAATTACCATTAGGCCAATAATGACTAAGTTATTTAAGACATACAGCCCTTTTTGGAGCTTCGGTTTTAAAGAACCTATAAATAAATCAACACCTAAATGAGCTTTATCTTTAAATGCTACAATTGTACCTAAAAATACAATCCATACAAATAAATATCTAGCCATTTCTTCTGACCAGGTGATTCCTGAATTAAACCCATACCTTAAAACTACATTCAAAAAAACGAGAATAACCATCGATGATAAAAAAATAGTAATCATAGTTGTTAAAATTGCATTTAGAAATTTTAATACTTTATTCACAATTCCTCCCCCATATCTAAGCACTTTTAGGAATAATTTACCCAATATAGTCCCCTTGATTGGATACCTTCCCCCTATTACTATGCTTTGAAAATATTACACACTTAAAAACTCCACTTACACAGCGCGTTTCATTCCCATTCTTTATAAAACTCATTAATGTAAACGGATACAAATAAACATTTTAAAAACTTCACTTAGAAAACAACCACCTCTTTTGTTTTATATTATAAAACTCGGTTTTACTAAATGTCTTTAATGAAAATATTAATAGTCATTTCATTAATTGTCAATAAATTTTTAGACTTATTTAAATTTTCATAACAATAAAAATGGTAGGGTTGCTAACTGCCATTTTTTAATATTATTTAGAACTTTTTAGATTAATTTCTCTTAAACTACAACTACTCACCCGATATTCTTTTATCTTTTTCTTATTGATAACTATTCCATGTCCTGGTATTTGTGGTGGCTTAGCTTTACCGTTTTCTACCTTAATAGGTACTTCTAAAATCCCCATTTCAGTTAAAGAGCCACCTTTAACATTCTCTAGAATCAATCCATTTGGTACTGCACATAATAAAGAAACTGAGATCTCCATCAAATAATGAGGTGCTACTGGTCTAAAAAACGAATCTGCTAAATGGGCAATCTTCATCCATTCTGTAATTCCACCCACTCTTCCGACATCAGCTTGAACAATATCCACGGCATCAGCCTTCAAATATTGAGCAAACTGATATTTTGTATACAAGCTTTCACCAATAGCTAACGGGGTCTTAATACTTCGTTTTATTTTTGAATGCCCTTCAATGTCATCAGCAGAAATAGGTTCCTCAATCCATCCTAATAAAAATTGATCAAACGTAGATGCCGCTTGAATAGCGTGGTGAGAATCCCACTTTTGGTTAATATCGACTAATAGTTTCCTATTACCAATTCTTTCTTTCACTCGCCTTATACGTTCAATATCGTCCTCAATATGATCATAGCCAACTTTAATTTTTACCGTTTCGTAACCACCCTCTATAAATTCATCAATCATTTCAAATAAAGAGTCATACGAATAGCTATAATCAATTCCACTACCATAAGCAGGAATTTCTTCCCTAGCTCCTCCAAGCAATTGATAGAGTGGTTGCTGGTGGTATTTACCTAAAATATCCCACAAAGCAATATCAATTGAAGCAAGAGCAAACGTATTAATCCCACCAGTGCCACAGCGGTGAATTTGTTTATTCAAGAAATTCCAATTAGCCTCTATGTTTCTAGGATCTTTACCTATTAACATATTTGCTAAATAGTCGTTAATTAACGTTTCTATTGAAGTTCCACCTACTCCTGTTGTTTAAGTAAAACCGATTCCGGTAATTCCAGAATTGGTTTTTACTGTTGTAATTACGAACTCTAATCCAGTGACAATATGTGTAGCATCTTCCCATGGCACACTCGGTGGTATTCGATAAGTAGCCGCTTCAACATGTTCGATTCGCACTGCAAAAACATCCCCTTTCACTTTATTATGTCTTTTTTTATATGAAAACTTAGAAATTATCCCCTAAGTCATCTTTCCATGGATCACCAGCGGCCCAGTGTGAACCTCCTGAAGAACTTTCAGACCTTTCTCGAATAATATTAGTACGTGATAGTATTTCTGGACGTAACTCTGCTCCAATCCCAGTACCTTCAGGCAACAGCATCATCCCATCCTTTACTTGAATTGGTTGAGTAACTAGTTTTTCAAAATACGTTAAATAAAATGAACGTACGGTTTCACAAATAAATAAATTTGGTATATGCGCACATAAATGAGCATTTGCAAGATTCATAATCGGTCCTCCACAATTATGTGGAGCGATTGGTAGCTGATAGGTAGAAGCTAAAATAGCTATTTTTCTAGTTTCAGTTAAACCGCCTGTCCATGTAATATCAGGCATAATAATATCAGCTGCTTTTTTCTCCATTAACGGGTGGAATTGAAATCTAGAAAATAACCGCTCACTGGCACAAATAGGTGTCTTTGTCGCTTGGCGAAGTTGGACTAACCCATCCGTGTAATCTGCTGGGATCATATCTTCAAGCCACATTAAATCATGTTCTTCTAGTGCACGTGCAATTTTAATCGCTGCAGGAACATTCCAGCATGCGTGGCCTTCCATAGCAATTTCGATCTCATTCCCTACTGCTTCACGGATTTCTTTTACTATATTTACTCCTTTTTGAAGCAAATCATTGGAGATCGATTGCCCAAGTGTTGGTACACTTAATTCATCAAATGGCCAGATTTTCATTGCTTTAATGCCATTTTTTAATAAATCTTCCGCTAACTTTGCTGGACTCTCAAGAAACATTTCGCGATCTTTATAAGTACCATGACTTACACATGTATTATAAACTGGGATTTCATCGCGAGATTTTCCCCCTAAAAGTTGATAGATTGGTTGTTTCGTAACTTTCCCTAAAATATCCCACAAGGCAAGATCGATCGCACTTAAAGCTCGCATTTCAGCTCCTGCATAGCCGTGATAATGAATGGCCTGAAAGATATCTGAATAAATCTTTTCAATTTCCAATGGATTTCTTCCAATCAAAATATCGGCACACACATCATGAATAATACGCTTAGATGAATCAGGTCTCGGGAACGTTTCTCCTAACCCTGTAATTCCTTCATCCGTGTGAATTTGAACCCATAATAAATGCGGGTGTTCTGGCAGTTGAATTGTTTCAACGGCTGTTACTTTCATTTGAATCAAAACCCCTTTCTTTTTTTAATATTATGATTTCAAACCAATAACTTTTTGAAGTATTGGCTCAATATCTAGATGTTGTGCAAATGCTTTTGTTGCTTCTTCTAAATTATTTTGCTTTAATGCATCAATTAAAGGGTAATGAGCATCTGCAATTTTTTCTAAATCGTCAAAATAAACAGGGTGAACAGCCGCTATAAAACGACTAATATGAATATTAAGCCTTTCCCATATATTCAAACTAATTTTCCGATGAGATTTTTCAACGATTTTACGATGAAATAACATGTCATAAGTAATAAGTTTCGTTAATTCTTTATTTTCACCAGCATCCTTCATCTCTACAATCAATTGTTCTAATTGGTGGAGGTCTTGTTTTGTAAATAAATGAAGCCCATTTTTCAAGCTGTTTAGCTCAATCAATTTGCGATATTCAAATAACTCTTTAATTTCATCAAAGTTAATATCTGAGACAAAAGCCCCTGTATAAGGAATTAATTCTATTAAGCCATCTTCTTTAAGTT
>SKOL01000455.1 GCA_007120055.1 Anaerobacillus sp. | reverse complement strand
TTCACTTAGATATTGCTGGAACTGGTTGGACAAGAAAAGATAGCGTCTTCGGTCCAAAAGGCGGAACAGGAGCAATGGTTCGTACCCTTGCCACATTAGCGAGAAGATTTTAATTATTAGGATGGAAAGTGTCCACCCTAGAAAGACAAATTGACGAAATGTCCACGAGCGGTGTCAGACACCGCTCTTTTTTTTGTCGAAAAAACGAGGAATTTAAAACACTTGGTGCATATCCGAGTCTCTGGGAGCATATGGATAGAATGCTAGTTTCACATAGTGTAATCGTAACTTACTATAATATATCAATATTAATGAAGGAATACGGAGTTTGTAAGAAAAATGCGAATTCTATATGATAGGTGTACGGAGTTTGCTTTTATACAAGTTTTACCTATAAATACAATTATTCCTATATTTACAGTTTAATGAATTTCATAATTCAATATTTTCACCACTAAGATCAATATATAGTTGCGTCAAAACCATTCGCAAACTATATATTTCGTGATGTGGCTCATTATTGGTAATTATGAAATTCACTCAGTTAAAAGCCGAATAAAATAATTAGATGTACAAATTATTCCTAGTAAACGAATTTGTTTACTTTAATTAAGAAGGGGGCCAATTTATTTGGAATGGATAAAAAAGCTTGATCGTTTCGTAATGAAAGTTGAAACATATATATTAAGCTATGCGATTATATTAATTTCGATTATGGTTGTTGGAAATGTGTTAAGTCGAGCGATCACAGGTAACGGTTGGTCGTTTGCAGCAGAGATAAGTCAAATTGCTGTAATTATCGCAACTTTTATGGGGATAAGTTATGGAGCAAGAAAAGGAAGACACATTCGAATGAGTGCGTTTTTTGATTTAGCACCAAGACTAGTGAAAAAGATTCTTGCGATATTTATTTCTTCAGTAACGGCGATGGTATTGCTTGTTTTAGCTTATTTTTCAATGGACTATGTTTTATGGTTAATGGATACAGGGCGAGTGACGACGGCCCTTCAAGTGCCGGTCTATTTTATGGCAATTTTTCTTCCTATCGGTTTTGTTCTTGGCGCGATCCAATACGTGCGAAACGTTTGGATTAACATTAAAGAAGAAGAAGTGTACATCGGTACAGAGAAAATGGACTACTCAGAGGAACAAACTACACCCGAAAAGCAGTCGCAAGCGATATAACGATGTTAAAAAATTGACTCGGCACCGAAATCGAGTTTAGCTAGAAAAGCACGTATTTTAAATAGAGAGGAACAAACATATGGTTGCAACACTTTTAATCATCATGGCGGTTTTACTACTTTTAGGGTTTCCGATGATGGTTCCCCTGATCGTAGCACCATTAATCGTCTTATTAATTTTCTACCCAAACATTGATGCTTGGTTTATGATCCAACAGATGATGGAAGGGGTTAGTGGTTATGTTCTATTAGCGGTTCCGCTGTTTATCTTCGCAGCAGACATTATGTCTACGGGAAAAACATCGCAACGGCTACTAGATTTTATTGGAGGCTTTATCGGCCATGTTCGTGGTGGTTATGCCATTACAACAGCAGCGGCTTGTACACTATTTGGTTCGATTTCCGGGTCAACTCAGGCAACAGTTGTGGCGATTGGTAAACCGATGCGACAGCGCTTATTATCAGTAGGTTACAAAGATTCAAGTGCAATTGCATTAATTATTAATTCGAGTGACATTGCATTGTTAATTCCGCCTAGTATCGGAATGATCATCTATGCGGTTGTTTCTGGAACTTCACCAGGAGAATTATTTATCGCAGGGATCGGCCCTGGTATATTAATCTTTTTATTTTTTGCAATATATAGTTATTTTTATGCTAAAAGACGAAACATCCCATTAGCAGAAAAAGCGACTTGGAAAGAGCGACTACAATTTACGAAAAAAGCTTTATTTCCACTGGGATTCCCGATCATCATTGTTGGTGGTATTTATACTGGTTTTTTCACACCGACTGAGGCAGCGGGTATATCAGTTTTATATGCGCTCATCTTAGAAGTTCTTATTTTCCGATCGATAAAAATTACGGATATTCCTAAAATTGCTTTATCGACAGGTTTAGTAACTTCGGCAGTCTTTGTGTTAGTTGCCGGTGGGCAAGCCTTTTCCTGGGTAATATCGTATGCAAGAATTCCGAATATGATTACAGAACTTTTCCCGGCTGAACCGAGTGCGTTATTTGTTCTATTCATGGTAGCGATCTTCTTTTTTATCGGCTGTATGTTTGTCGATCCGATCGTCGTTATCTTAATTTTAACGCCGATCTTTTATCCGGTAGCAATGGCAGCGGGAGTCGACCCAGTTCATTTAGGAGTCGTGATTACATTCCAGGCTGCATTAGGTTCTGCGACACCACCGTTTGGGGTTGATATTTTTACTGCAAGTGCCGTTTTTGAACGCTCATACTTAGATGTTATTCGTGGCACACCGCCATACATCGTCATGTTAGTGATTGTTGCGGTTTTGGTCATTATGTTTGAAGAAATTTCATTATTTTATCGATATATAATGTAGATTATACTTACCGAAAATGCAGAATATTTCATTCCTAAATATTCAACGTTTTGTACCGTCCTTGGTTAATTTAGGTGCGATGTACGAGGCAGAGACAACATGGCGCTAGCAGGCGCTTTTATGAACGTTATTACCTAGTGTATTCCAATACTAGTGTAAATAAAAAAATATATTATGGGGGTATTTGATGTTTTTTAACAAAAAAGGAATCTCAATGCTAGTGCTAGCGATGCTGTTTAGTATCATTTTAGTAGCATGTGGCGGAAGTGAAGAAACACAAACTGATGAAACAGGAAATGGAGCGTCTGGTGAAGAAACGTACCACTGGAAGTTTGTGACTGAAGAATTCCAAGGTCAAGTACAATATGAGTATGCGGCTGAATTTGCTGAGCGCTTAAAACAAAAATCTGATGGAAGAATTACAATGGATGTTTATGAGTTTGGTGGACTTGGAAGTGAAGTTAACCAAGTTGAATTATTACAAAGTGGCGGCGTTGAGTTTGCGATCGTTTCACCAGGTTTTACTGGAACAATGGTAAGTGAAGGTCAACTATTCGCACTTCACTTCTTATTTACAGATGATATGGAATTAAACCAACAAATTTTAGATGAGAGTGAAGCGTTAAATGTTCACTTATCAGAGAAATACGAAGAGTTTAACATTTCACCTTTAGCTTACTGGACAGAAGGTGCGATGCAATGGACGGGGGATCGCCCACTTCGTACACCAGCAGATTTCGATGGATTTTTAATGAGAACACAAACGTCACCGTTAATTTTAGAATCTTATCGAGCATATGGTGCAAATCCTACAGAAATGAGCTGGGGTGAACTATACACGAGTTTACAGCAAGGTGTAGTTCAAGGTCAGGAAAACCCAATCTTCTTTATTGAAGATGCAAAGTTCCATGAAGTTCAAGATCATATGACAATTTCTGAACATAACATTTACGTTGCGATGACAACGGTAAATACAGATTTCTTCAATGGATTACCAACAGATATTCAAGACATGATTTTAGAAACGGTTGAAGAAATGCGTCCAGTTGCATATGAAATGCAAGAGCGAATGAATGATGAGTTACTAGATTCAATCATTGATAATGACACTTATCCGACAGAAGTTTACGAACTAACTGCTGAAGAAAGAGAAGCATTTAGAGAATTAGCAATCCCTGTACGTGATTTCTTTATTGACGAAAATGGTGCAGACGCTGAATTTATTCTCAATATGTTAATCGAAGAAATCGAAGCAGCTCAAAACTAAATACCGTATGTGGAAAAACCTAGTTAGGCTTAGCCTAGCTAGGTTTTTTATTGGATAGGGCAAATTATTGAGTTTGGACAACAAACTAGATTTGAACCAAAAAGCCGAAATAAAGCTATTGACAGATTACTAGATGAGATGATAAAGTGTTTTAGTAATTTACCACTTTATCAATTTATCACAATAAAGTATAATCAAATAAATAGAACATAAAGGAGAGGGAAATATGAATGCGGTTATTATTGCAGTTCTTGTGATGCTAGCGTTAAGTTTATTTAGAGTTCACGTCGTAATCGCCTTATTATTAGGTGCTCTTGCAGGTGGTTTCATAGCAGGTTTTTCGATATTAGAAACGATTGATATTTTTACAGGTGGCTTAGGCGGCAAGGCGACCGTTGCCTTAAGTTACGCGTTATTAGGTGGTTTTGCCGTAATGATTTCAAGAACGGGATTACCGAAAGTGGTCGTAGATTTTGCGGTCAAAATGGTTGGTAAAGAAGGGGAAAGTAGAAAGAAGAGTCTTTCGAAAGTATTACTTATTCTTATTATTTTAATTATCTCTTCTTTCTCACAAAACGTAATTCCGATCCATATCGCTTTTATTCCAATTTTAATTCCACCACTATTACAAGTGTTAAATGAATTAAAAGTCGACCGACGCGCGATTGCTACAGTAATTACGTTCGGTTTAAAAGCCCCGTACATTTTAATTCCTGCTGGATTCGGGTTAATTTTCCATGACATTATTCGTTTGAACATGGAGGAAAGTGGCTTAGTTATCAATATGAGTGATATTCCTATAGCGATGTTGTTGCCGACATTAGGTATGCTTATAGGGTTAGCGTTTGCAGTATTCTTCACATATCGTAAAGAACGTACTTATAAACAAATTCAGTTAAATGATGAAGTCGCAGCGACAGAAGAACCTGTTTCACTTCGATCCATCTTCGTATCTTTAATTGCGATTGTTGCAGCGTTAATCGTACAGCTTCAATCAGGATCGATGATTTTAAGTGCTCTTGTAGGTATTATCATTTTATTATTTAGTGGAAAAATTAATATAAGGAAAACAGAAGATTATTTAACGGATGGTATGAAAATGATGGCATTTATCGGTTTTGTCATGCTTACCGCTTCTGGATTTGCGGCTGTTATTCGTGAAACTGGCCATGTTGATTTACTAGTAGAGCAATCTGTAAACATTATTGGTAACAATCAAGCAGTAGCCGCATTGTTAATGCTACTTGTTGGTTTATTTATTACGA
>SKOL01000193.1 GCA_007120055.1 Anaerobacillus sp. | reverse complement strand
CCTGGTTTTATGTAAGTAATAATATGATCAAATGCAGCATCAGCAATTTGAGCAGCTTCCTTTAGTATTTTAATTTCTTGTGCATCTTTAATCAATCGTATATTTTCAAGCATTCCACTTACGGGAACTAATTCCGTTCCTGTAAATTTACTTTTAAAATCTTCATATTGAGCAAAGCTAACATGATTCTTTTCAAAACCTAATCTTTTTATGCCTAAATCTTTTAACTGAGTTGCAATTTCTTCTACTAAAGAATTTTTATGCTGTACAATTTCATAATTTATCGCTTGCTCAGAAGCCTGATCTACGTAACGAAAATCTGTAATAAATTTCGCGTCTGTTTTAGTGATCAGCGCTACTCCAGCTGTACCTGTAAAACCTGTAATGTAACGGCGGTTATAATTACTCGTTACTAAAACCGCTTCAACTTCATTTGCTGTAAACTTTTCTCGTAGCTTAGTGAGCCTTTCCATAAAACAAAAACCTCCTTGTTGTAAGTATAAAAACGAATAGAATGCCCTAATGGACATTCTATCACATGCTTGTACATTTTGAATAGTTGAGCGTCGCTACTTGGTCATCTCACTATATTCGTAAGAAATTGAATACCCTATAAATACACCGTATAAAATGTATAAACAAATCCCAGTTATGATCGTATTTAAGTCTAGATTGACAAGTGGTTTTAACCCTGGAAAAATTGGGTTTAACAAATAGAAAACAAATAACCATAATAAGAAACCATAAGCTACTCCAGGCCATATACTATTAAACCTAGCTAAAATAAATCGATACAAAAAGGCTACAACGATTGAAAGAATTGAAATAACAACAATTCCTACCATTTGTCCAATAAAACCATTTTTCCAATCTCCTAAAGCCCATGGCATTAATACTAAAGCTGGACCTACTCGAATAAAATTAAAGAAGAAAGCAATATAACCGACAATGCTCCAAATCAAACCACCAAAAAAACCAATCGATGCCACTGTAGAATTAAAGCTCATAGGTTGCTCACGCTTATTTTGTTCAAGATTTTCCATTTTCTTAATCACCTCATGCCATAGTATGACCTAGATTGCAAAAAACTATAGCATTTGAGTGAATTTTATAATTACCTTCTTTAAGCCATATCTGTAGTTGCGAGCGTTTCAACTCAACTACAGATAGATACCTAGTGTGGCGATAATATCGAATTATGAAATTCATTAACTTCTAATTAATAAAATAGTGTGTAAAAATTTATGTTAATGGGAATAAATATTATTGTAACATTTATTTTCTAGAGGAAATTGCCATTTTCATGTAGAATATTAAGTATAATATCTTTTTTGTAATCAAGAAAAGCGAAAGCGCCTTGGTAACGAGCGTTTAGGACTGAAGTGACAGAGTTCGTAGGCGCTGGAGCTACACAGCATTCAAAGTAAAAAAGTTATACTTTCTTACCTTTCAAAAAAGCGCTTGTCCCGCCCTGAAAAGCGGTGGAGAGCCAACAAACTTTTTAACTTTATTTTAGTTTTTATACACAAAAGGGATGAACCAATTAGCCCAAAGCATAATATTGATATTAAAAGATGTTTAACTTCCATTTTACCGAATTTCCTTAAAGTAATTTAAATTCTTTGGAGGTGAGCGTATGACTCGTTATTCTTTTCATCCACTTATTTTATGTGTTTTAGTTTTATCGATTATCGGCTTGTTTTATCGATTGTTAACTGAACCTGCTGCATTATTTCAACAATTATTATTTATGGTAGTATTTGTAGCGATTATTTTCTTCATATTCAAGAAATTTTTAGCACATAAACTTAGTACAGGTGCTTATGCAAGCTCACATCACCCTCAAGCGAGAAAGGTGTCCCCAAAAGCTTCTTCGGGAACTAATGTGATCCCTCATAAGAAGAAAAAAGAAAGCAAGAAATTTAATCGACCATTAACTAAAAAGCGTACTGACGTAAATTTAACAGTCATTGAAGGCAAAAAAAATAAGAAAAAGAATCGAGCCCTTTTTTAAAAAGTGCTCGATTTTTAATGCCAAGATTTAAAAAAAGCTTCTGTTTTATTTCTTCCTAAATCGATGAGTGTTTCTTTCTCCTTTATTTTTAAATTAAAATCGGTTGTGTTAACGTTATCGACAGGAATAAATACAATGTTTTTGGCATGCTCTTCTGAAATATATCTTAAATCATGAGCCGTCCGCATCGTTTTAAAAAGGGATGTAAACATTTCAATTGCATTATTGATTTCATTTGGTTTTACTTTATCTAAATCTGGAGTCAAATTGAACCCAATGACTGGTCTTTTTAATTTCCCCCCCTTCTTATTCATGAAGAGCCACATTGGAAAATTACTTAAAAGACCACCATCAACAAATATCGAGACCTCCCCTTTTCCATTATATATTTTAATTGGCTCAAAAAAGTAAGGTAAACTACTACTCATCCTTACAGCACGAGCAATCGAAAATTTCTCTGGAACTACTCCGTAATCAGGAAGATCATCTGGCAAAACCACTAACCTTCCTTGTGTTAAATCTGAGGCAATTAACTTTAACGAGCCTTTTTCTATATCGCCAAAAGTCGAAATTCCTTTTTTCTTAAGCATCTCTGTTAACCAATTTTCAAATTCAACCCCTTTATATAAGCCGAGACGCTTATATAAACCAAGCCACTTCATAAACGAAAATGGTATGATCGATGGTTTCGGGTCTAAAAACTGTTGAAAATCGACACTTTCAACTTCAGTTTTCAATTCGCTACTCGTATATCCTGCTTTAATTAAAGCTGAAAATATTCCACCTGCACTAGTTCCCGCTAACCGATTAAACGTAAACCCTTTTTGTTCCATCTCCTCTAGGGCTCCAATAAAAGCAATCGCCTTGATACCACCGCCTGCAAACACTCCATCAAACTGCAAATAATCCACCTCCTCCCTTCTCTTTTTACAGTATGCAGGAGGTAGGCTGAATGACTATCAAAAGACTACTTAAAAGCAACAAAGTTTACGAAGACAGCCTTTTAAAAAAGAAAAAGGCAAACCATAAGGTCAGCCTTCATCATTATTTATTTTGTTCATTTAATGCTTCATTTTTCTTTTGGACTTGTCGAAGTAAGTTAATGCGAGTTTTATCCTCTTCAAAAAACTGAACAACATCTCCGATTCGATCAATAGCATCCCAACTTAAGTGGTGCTCAATCCCTTCAACATCCTCATAAATATTTTCGTTGCTTACACCGATAATTCTCATAAATTCTTCTAATAAATCATGGCGAAAAACTAATCGTTTTCCAACTTTCTTTCCTTTTGGTGTTAACACAAACCCTCGGTACTTTTCGTATATTACATATTCTGTCTGATCTAGTTTTTGTACCATTTTTGTAACAGAGGAAGGATGGACTTCTAGTGCTTCTGCAATATCAGAAACTCTGGCATATCCCTTATCTTCTATTAATAAATATATTCTCTCTAAATAATCTTCCATACTTGGTGTTGGCATCGTGTCCCCTCCGATTTCCTCTCAAGCCATACATACTTTAATGAATTTCATTTATATTTATCATAAAAATTATACTATAATCAAATATACTGGACAACCTGATCAACAAAATAGTTCAAACGTTATGTGAAATATTCAATTTTTGCCTTCGGAAAAAATTTCTCAATATAACCTTCAACTGTATTTTTCAGTTCATCAGATTCTTCATTTTTATAGACATACTTACCCCTTCCATATTTGCCCCATTTATACTTTCTTTCATCTTCGTTCATCTCTAATTTTGATTTCGGGTATCGCTTTAAAATGGTTCGCTTCGCTGTTTTCGTAAAACGATGTTGGATCAATTCAAAGGTCAGATCTTTTGTAGCATAGGTCGGTAATGTTGCCTCAAGTTTTTCAAACAGCTCCAAATACCCTTGTTCCCAATCTTCGTGACGGTACAATGGCGCTAGGATAAACCCTAAAGGGTAATGAGCTTTTGCCACTTTACCCGCAGCTTCAATACGTTTTTCAAAAGGAGACGTTCCAGGTTCAAAATTTTTGATGACATAATTGGAGTTTAAGCTAAATCGAAACCGGGAATTTCCATTATGTTTTGCATTTAATAAGTGATCGACATGATGATATTTTGTTACGAAGCGAAGTCGCCCTAAATCAGTTTGTCCGAAAAACTCAATGGTCTTTTTTAACGAATGTGTTAAATGATCGATGCCTACAATGTCGGATGTACATGCAGCTTCAAACCGAGTAATCTCTGGCTCACGCTCTTTTATATAGTTTGTAGCAGCTTCAAAAATATCTTCTAAATTTACATACGTACGAATGTAAGGCTTATCCCCCATCGTCGTTTGTAAATAGCAATAATGACAATGTCCCATACAGCCGGTTGCAAGTGGTATAGCATATTCTGCAGACGGCTTTGAAGTGTCAAACTTTAAAGTTTTGCGTACTCCGACAACGAGAGTTGATTTTGCATTACGATACTTTTGATTTTCATTTTCCCCAGGGATATTCCTTACCTGGTTATGCGATGTTGTTTCCCTAATTTCTATTCCAAGGTTTTCAAATTTTTCTTTAAGTTCAATTCCTAACGGATAATCTAATGCCCTAGGTTCTATATAAACAAGTTGTGGTAAGAACGGTTCCATTTTTTCACCTCTAATTTTAATCGTATCATTTAATGAATTTTCATAATTCATTATTTTCGTCACTAAGATCAATATATAGTTGCACCAAAACATTTTGCAACTATATATTGTTTGATGTGACTCTTTTTTGGTAATTATGAAATTCACTCAATTAGTGTGTGCAAACACGACTAAAAGATGAAGGGACATTTTCAACTTTTGTGTGTTGCTTCGCATTATGGGGTTGATACGTAGTAGTTCGCACTCGCTCGATAGTACGCATTATGGGAGGAGTGTGCAGTAAAAGAGAGAACAGAATGCTCTTTTGAAGCTTTTGGTTTTTCTTCTCTTTTTTGAGCTAGGAGGAAAAATCATTTCGGTGTTCTGATTACTCTTCTCTGGCTTTGAGTCGAGAAGAGTAATCATTTTGGCGTTTTGATTACTCTTCTCTGGTTTT
>SKOL01000302.1 GCA_007120055.1 Anaerobacillus sp. | reverse complement strand
AGTTATAATAAATTCATTAGAGTTACGAAATAAGTGGAAAAGGGGATCACAAACTATGGCGAAAAAAACACTCAGAAGTGAGGTTCCAGTTGAATTAACGTGGAATCTAACCGATTTATTTGCATCAAAAGAAGCTTGGGAAAAAGAATTGGATGCTGTTCAAAAAGATATTGGGACAGTGACTCAATTTAAAGGACGATTAGGCGAAGGGGCGAAAGTTTTACTAGATTGTCTTAATGCACAAGAAGAGCTTTCTAAAAGAGTTGTGCTAGTAGCCACATATGCGAGATTAAAGCAAACCGAAGATGGTACAAATCCAGAAGCACAAGCGAATTCCTCTCGAACAGGTGCAGCTCTAGCGACAGTGCAGGCAGCTCTTTCGTTTATTGAATCTGAAACTCTCTCTTTACCGGATGGAACGGTTGAAAAGTACATAGAAGAAGAAAAAGAGTTAGAAGATTTCCGTAAAAACCTAGAAGAGCTTTTAGAAAAGAAGCCACACACATTAAGTCCAGAAACAGAGGAAGTGTTAGCATCTTTAGGACAAGTTCTTTCGTCACCTTATACGACTTATGAAACGAGTAAATCATCAGACATGGACTTCCCTTCTTTCAAAGATGGCGAAGGAAATGAACTACCGTTAACATTTGCTTTATTTGAAGACAGTTATGAATTTTCGGCCGATACTGATGTGCGCCGTAACGCTTACGATGCTTTTTGCGAAACTTTGAAAAAATATAAAAATACATTTGCAGCCACTTATTCAACTGAGATTAAGAAGCAAGTTGTATTAGCGCGCCAACGTAAATATGAAAGCGTAACACATATGTTGCTCCAACCACATCAAGTGACGTTAGAAATGTATAACAATCAGTTAGACATTATTCAAGAAGAGCTAGCTCCACATATGCGCCGTTTTGCTGAATTGAAAAAACGTGTGCTTGGCTTAGATACAATGAAGTTTTGTGATTTAAAAGCACCACTTGATCCTGAATTTAATCCAGCGACTACGTATGAAGAAGCTTCAGAAACGATTTTAAAATCGTTAGAAGTAATGGGGCCAGAATATCACTCAGTCATGAAAAAAGCGTTAACAGAGCGCTGGGTGGACTTAGCTGAAAACGTTGGAAAAGCAACAGGTGCTTTTTGTTCAAGCCCATATGGTGTCCATCCGTTTATTTTATTAACATGGACAAATACGATGAGAGGTGCGTTTATCCTTACGCATGAATTAGGACATGCTGGTCACTTTTATTTTGCTGGTGGACACCAACGATACGTGAATACACGCCCATCACTTTATTTTATTGAGGCACCATCAACAATTAACGAATTGTTATTAAGTCAGCATTTATTAAAAAATACAGACGATAAACGCATGAAGCGTTGGTTATTATTACAATCGTTAGGTACGTACTACCACAATTTCGTGACTCATTTATTAGAAGGTGAACTGCAACGTAGAATTTATACATTAGCTGAAGCAGGAAAACCAATTACTGCTGTAACACTTAGCGAACAGAAGAAAGAGCTATTGGAAAAATTCTGGGGAGATACAGTAGAAATTGATGAAGGAGCAAGCCTAACTTGGATGCGCCAACCTCACTACTACATGGGCTTATATCCGTACACGTATTCTGCTGGACTGACAGCATCAACGGCGGTTGCTCAATTAATTGAAGAGGAAGGCCAACCTGCAGTTGATCGTTGGTTAGAAGTGTTAAAAGCAGGTGGCACGATGAAGCCACTTGAATTAATGAAACATGCCGGAGTCGATATGTCGACTCCACAACCGATCCGTAAAGCAGTAGCTTATGTAGGGTCGTTAATCGACGAATTAGAGAAGAGTTATGAGTAATTATTCCAGAAAAACTAAATAATTTTATTTAATGAAGGGGACTGTCCCAAAAGAAAGTGTCAAACACTTATGGGACAGCCCCTTCATTTTCTATGAGAATGTGATGTTTGCGGACGGAAGATGAGAAGAAACGTCTCGATGAAGCCGTGAATGTGACGTTTCCGAATGAAAGCAGAGCATAAACGTCACGATGACGCTTAATTAATACTGGAGATTGAGAGTTTTCAAGTATGTTATCATGATATTAAACTTACATCTACACAAAAGGAGGAGGACATACATGCATCCATACATACTACTTATTTTTGCAATCTTGTTTTTCTCAGGTAATTTTATTGTCGGGAAGTTATTTGCGGGGACAATCCCGCCGTTTACGTTAGCGTTTTTACGTTCGACAATGGCATTACTCGTTTTGATGCCACTTTGTTATAAACAAGTTTTTATTAATAAACCCCTTTGGATCAAAGAGTGGAAGCCTTTAGTCGCCATTGCTACAAGTGGATTAGTGCTTTTTAATGTTTGTTTATATTTATCGGTCAACTATACAACGACGGTTAATGCGGCAATTGTTGATGCGTTAACACCAGCAGTCGCAGCTTTATTAGGGTTTATCATTTTAAAAGAAAGACTTAGCAAAGTTCAGTGGTTCGGAATTCTCCTTTCTTTTATTAGTATTGTCTTCATTATTACACAAGGCAGTTTAAGTGTATTACTCACCTTTTCGATTAATAGTGGCGATTTGATTATGTTGTTAGGGATCGTTTTTTGGGCGTTCTATTCCATTTTTATCAAAGTACACGGTGGCAAATTTCCAGTTTTAAGTGGCTTGGTTGTAACGATGATCATTAGCGCACTTATTTTACTCCCCTTTGCAGGATATGAGTTTGTTCAAAGTGGGAATTTCTTTGCGGATCTTCAATGGCAAGGCTACCTCGGTCTTCTTTATATTGGTATCTTTCCATCGGCATTAGCACTTCTTTTTTGGTACCGGGCGGTGGATGAAGTAGGCCCTAGTAAAGCATCGGTATTTTTTAATCTTGTTCCAGTTTTTACGACGACATTAGCGGTTGTTTTTTTAGACGAACCTTTTACATTCGTTCATTTGTTTGGCGCTACATTTGTTTTAGTTGGAGTTTACTTATCAACGAAAACACCGAAAAGTAAATTGCAAGTGAATACAACTAGAAACGAAAACGTTGTCTAATAATAGTTATGTAGACAGGCTACGTTAAAAACATAATAAGCACACATTTTGGGAAATACGCTCCGAAAAAACAAAATACGCACACAAAAGTAGATATACGCCCTTAACTAGGAATTTACGCCCGAAACGAAAAAATCCTTGCTAGCGATGTTTGATAATTCACCTAAAGTTGGTAAAAAATAATCCTATCATAACAATGGAATGGGGATAGGTATGAGTACAAAAATTACATATAAAATATTGATTGCTTTCTGCTTAGTATTTGTTTTTTTTACTTTTCACCACGAGGGTACAACTTTTGCTGAAGAATCAACGTTATCGGAAGCATCCATTATCATTGATGGACAACCAATTAAAACAAAGTATTTAATGAGAGAAGGGAATTTATTAGTACCGGCCTTATTTATAAAGCATACGGGTGTGAAAGTCGATCATAATGAACAATATGGTTCAATGGTTTTTAGTTATGGCGGCACGATGTTTGCCTTGCCGGTCGGTAAAAACTATTCGGATGATCTAATTGGTAATATCAGAAGTTGGATCCGGCGGCCGCTTGCCACATTTACAGTAGAAATTAATGATGAAGTATTTGTGCCGTTGGTAGATGTGGTAAGGAAATTCGATATGGACGTCGCCTATAATCATGAAAAACAGCAAACGTCGATAACAACGAAAATTCCTCATGCTCAAAATCGCATAAGTAGGGGCAATCCTGAAAGAAAACTAGTTGCATTAACTTTTGATGATGGTCCAGATAGTTATTACACCCCACAAATTTTAGATATTTTAAAGGAAAAAAACGTACGTGCAACGTTTTTTGTAATGGGTCAACAAGTTGAACATTATCCAAACATAATGAAGCGAATCGTAGAGGAAGGTCATGGAATCGCAAACCATACGTGGAGTCACCCGCAGCTTCCACAAGTTATGACCTCTCAACTGAAAGAAGAAGTTACAACAACACAGAACATTATGCAAAGAACAGTTGGGCGAAGGCCTGATTTATTTCGCCCTCCATTCGGAGCGCTTACTAAATCTGATGCTTTAGTTTTACAAGAAATGGGTATGCGCAATATTATGTGGACAGTTGATACTCTTGATTGGAGTGGATTATCGGCTGAAGAGATTTTAGCGATCGTTCATCGTGACATTTCTCCTGGTGGCATTATTTTACAACATAATTTCCAGCCACATGCACCAACAGCACGGTTGTTAGACGGGAGTGTTGAGGCGCTCCCGCAAATTATTGATGACTTAAGAGCAAAAGGATATCAATTTGTAACCGTTCAAACGTTACTAGCAAATTGATAAAGAAGAGGGTGCCGAAAAGCACCCTCTATTATATCCTCTATGAGATTTTTCTTTAATAATAAACTAACGTATGAAATGAATATTGATCAATTGCCTTAAGTACATTGATCCAATATTGTTCGTTGACCGAATTTCTTACTTTTGGGTCGTTCCAATACTCGCTAGGCATTCCAGAAGTTGAGGCGCCCGGAATATTGGCTCTGACAACATCAGCTATTTCCACAGACATTATAACGATGTTTTCAATGTTTTTTAGGTCGTTTTTTGATAAAGAGTAAGTGGCTGTTTCCTCAGCGTTTTCGTCAAAAAAATGCTGTAAATACCTTCTTAGCTGTGGCATTAATTCCGTTGCTGTTCGGTTACTTACTTCACTAGAGCCTGCAGCAATCTTTTTCGTTTTTTGTCCTAAAAAAAGAATCTCTTGATGGTACAGCCCAACACTGCGTAAATACTTATATAGGTCATCTGCTTGTTCTTTTGTAAGTTGTTTTTGTTCAACGACGTCTAAAAGGATTTCCTCACTTTTTAGAATACTAGATGACAAGCTTGAAACCATGTTGTTTAGCTCTTCTGTTAAGTAAGCTTCGTATGCTTTATTGTTGGAAAATTGAATTCCGTTAAAAACTAAGCTGATAATAAGTAATGGGACGATGATAAAGACTGTTTTTTTATACAAGAAAAACGCTCCTAACATAAATATTCGTTAGGAAAATTATAACATTTAAAGAGAAGTTGTTGGAGAATAAGTTATTTAGTTGTTAGTTTGTTTGTTAGTTGGTATGTTGGAAAGTTGGAAAGGAAAAAAACTGACTTTTACTTGTTAAATGATGCCGTGTGTCGTCATGAAGGTTATGTATGAAAAAAGGAGGGCGAGTTTCACGAACGAGCCGCTAAAGTCACCCTTCTTTTTATATTTGATCAGTAATTAAAAGTTATACCAGTTCGACATAAATGCAAATGTAATAATAATAACCGCGATATAAGCATACCCAACTTTTGAAATTTTCTTTAATGATTTAATTCTCGCTTCTTCGTTATTTTCATTCATATATAACTTTAAGTGTTTAGAGAAAATGCCGAGGAAGGCTCCAATAATTAAAATTAACGCAACTGAGAACCAAGCACGAAATGAAGTGAAAATAGGATAGATGATAAACCCTGTAATAAGGCTAACGAATAAAGCAATATTAGCTAACATCACTAGCACCTTCCATGTTCGAGCTGAATCGAGCGGAGTTCCACTTCGCACTTTCATTAAAGCGATGATCGGGAGTGGAATAACAATTAGAAAAAGAATGGCAATAACTTGATGTATTAATAACGACATGAGTAGTGTACCTCCTATATTTTGCACATGACAATACAGTATCAGTATGACCAGTGAGAAGCAAATTATATGCTTTAATGACATTTATAATTTTTTTCACAACTGTATCAATGTTATAATATGATGTATTCAATGGGTATTCGTCTTGATAATTAGACATGAATAAATAAGTATTTTGATCGAAAGGAGCGAGGCATGGCTACTACACATAGGTATTCCAAAGGGGAAGAGATTGCTAACGCTATTAGTCACGGTGTTGGGGTAGTTTTTAGTATTTCTGCATTAACGTTGTTAATTGTATTTGCTTCATTAGAAGGTTCGGTAGCGAGTATTATTAGTTTTACAGTGTATGGAGTGACAATGCTCCTTTTATATGTTTCTTCAACGTTATTACACGCCTTTCCGGAAGGGAAAGTAAAAAATTTATTTGAGATTTTTGACCATTCTTCAATTTACTTATTTATTGCAGGATCTTACACTCCGATTTTAGTCAATGTAATTGGGGGAAAGTTAGGTTTTTCATTATTAGCTGTATTATGGGGGATTGCAGGGATTGGAATCGTCTTTAAAGTGTTTTTTGTGAAAAGGTTCTTATATACTTCAACTTTATTGTATATTGTGATGGGTTGGTTGATTGTCTTTGCATGGCAACCACTTGTTACGAATCTTCATGACATAGGAGTTATATTACTTATCATTGGTGGACTACTTTATACAATAGGAGCGCTTTTTTATATGTTCCGGTGGTTTCCATTTCATCATATGGTTTGGCATCTTTTCGTGTTAGCAGGAACGGTTGTTCATTTCTTTGCGATCCTTCTTTTTGTTTAGTTTCAAGGCTGTAGCACTAAGTAAAATAGTGGCTACAGCCTTTTTATGTAAAAAAAAGAGCACCTCATAAATCAAGTGCTCTAATGTGGTGTATCTGTACGGATAGGATACTAGCTGCCTATTTGTGACGTATGAACCCTGCTCCTACAATCACAAGTAGGATAAATAACACAACAATTAACGTGAAATCACTTACTGGTCTTGGGTGAGGTGGATAGTAGTAGCTCATAAAAAGTTCACCACCTTTCTTGGGAGGTATTACATCTTATGCTAGACTTCACTAACTAGAGTAGATATAAGTTGAGGTAGAATAAAAATAGGTTGGAAAATAGATAGAAGACTATGTTTTAGGATGTATTTTTACTATAAAAAAAACCGTACTGAGGTTAAACGTCCCTAAGTACGGTAAAATACTATTTCATTTTCCCACGAGCATCAACGTTCCACGTATCGACGACTTTCCCATCACGATGAACAATATATTCATTAAAAAGATTAGCAACAACACAAGCATGGTTTGGAATAACTTGAACTTTATCAGTGAGTTTCAATGCGGTTTCGCTACTCAATGTCGCAACACCGTGTTCTTCAGATAAACGCGCAATTGTAATTTCAGGGTGACCACACACATTGCCGTGCCCTTTGACACTTGTGTTTCCGTGAGCTCCTTGATCAAGAGCAAGGGCTTTACTTCCAATGTCAAAAATAAGTCGGTCTTTTTTTACACTAACAACTGAAGCTAAAACGGATAGTGCACATTGTGCAGTTGTGGCAACTCCTAAACCAACTTGGCACATATCGTGGAAGGCAGCATTGCCGGGTCTTATTTCTGTAATTCCTGAAATGGTAGCTCCATATTTATAAGTTGGGGTTGAGCCTACACTACGGTGTGTAATCGATATGCCAGCCGCTTCACAAGCCTCGGAACTTTTAATTACGGTTTCAGCTTCACAGATAGCAATTTCTTTTATTTGTTCTTCACTAGTAGCAGCGTATGAGTGACCTGCGTGGGTGAAAATTCCTGTTAAATTTAAGTTGTTTAATTTAGTAATACCTTCAGCAAGTTCTACCACCTCTTCAACTTCAACTCCACAACGGTTTAAGCCGAAGTTTACTTTAATCCAAACTTCTATTTGTTTCGCTCCTTGGAAGGCTTCATTTACGATCTCAGCCTGTTGTTTTGAATCGATTGAAATCGTAACGTCAATTTTATTTGCTAGTTTTCGCAGGCGGTCTAATTTCTGTTTACTTGATAAAGGATAAGCAATTAAAATATTATCGATTCCCGCTTCAGCCATAATTTCAGCTTCTTCTAGTTTAGCAACTGTGATCCCAGAAGCTCCTTTATCCATTTGCATTTTGGCAATTTGAACGCTTTTATGAGTTTTAATGTGGGGGCGCCATTGAATATTATTTGTTTTAGCGATTTCACTAATAAAATTTAAATTTTTTTCTAATATGTTTAAGTCGAGAAGTAATGAAGGAGTATCAAGATTATAAATATCACTAGTAGACATAGGCTTCACCTCGAAGAGTTATTTGATCATTACATTCAATCTATCATAACCGTTTCTTTTAGAAAAGCGAGGAGTATGTATTGTTAGGCATTATCGTATTAAATTAAGAGGAAAGTGGGGCTCCGATCAAAGTGTTTTCGTTTTCTTCACTAATTCTTAATAGAAAACTCATTAATTGATTTTATAATGAATGATGAAATTCATTAAAAGGAGTAAATTTCACAATTTCCTTAATTGTGCCAAATGGAGGAGAACAAAATGGGGAAAAGGAAGTATACAATCATAATCATAGGGTTTGCTTTACTAGTAGTGAGTGCGTTTTGGTTTTTCGGTTCAGCAGAAGATAATGTAGAAAATACTGAAGCAGCGCTGCAAATTAATCCAGGTAGTAATGCAGAGGTCGATCCTGAAGTTTTACAATTATTTAATACCGAAAACGATAAACTTATTTTACCAGATGAATTAGAAACCTTATTAGTGGAAGAGGAAATTTTTAGTATTTATTTCTTTAGTCCAACTTGTCCTAGTTGTGCCGGATCAGCTCCAAGCATTGTTGAAGCTAGTGAAGAGATAGGTGTTCCAATGAGAATGTATGATTTAGTAGAGTTTGAAGAAGGGAATGAACAGTTTAAGATAGAGGAAGCACCAACAGTGATCGTCTTTGAAGATGGTGTAGAAATTACTAGATTTGAAGGGCATGAAACAGAAGAAGAATACATTGAATGGTTTGAAAACAATTATAATTAGCAGGTTTCTGATTAGGCTTAGAGATTCGTTCTCTAGGCTTTTTTTGGTTAGTTGGTTAGTTTGTTAGTTGGCTTGTTGGTTAGGTTGTGCCCCTGCCGTTTTTTTGAAAAAAAGTGTCCACTTTTACATCTTAGATAGTGAGGGAAATGCCGTCATGCTGGTTTTGTATGGAAAAGGCGGGTGATTTCGTGAACGAGCCTCTGAGATTCGTTAGAAGGTCACAGCGAAGAGAAGGAAATCATCCGCCTTTTCCAAAGTAGATGGTGACGCGAATAGCGTCATGCTGGTTTTGTATGAAAATAGGTGAGTGATCTATTGCATTATTTTATAAAATGGTATATAGTGCATTACAACAGTAATGCACTATGATGGTGAGTTTGTTATGTAAGGCACTAAAAGCAAAAACGCAAAGTCAAAGAAAAACTTATGTTAGCAATTAACTAGAACTTCAATGAGTAGTCTAATCCAAAAAAGGAGGTGTCCTCTTGATTTTAAATACAGATGGATCGAAGCCTATTTACAAACAGATAAGTGAGTGGCTTGAAACTGAAATACTGTCAGGGAATATTCGTACTGATGAAAAAGTGTATTCACAGTACCAATTAGCAGAGATGTTTAACATTAATCCAGCAACTGCAGCAAAAGGGCTGAACTTATTAGCCGATGAAAATATCGTTTATAAAAAACGGGGGTTGGGGATGTTTGTATCAGAAAACGCCGCAAACATTATTTTAACGAAGCGAAAAGGGCAAACATTACAACGTTTAGTAGAGGAACTCGTAAGGGAATCACGACAACTTGGAGTGAGTGAAGCAGAAATAGTCGAGATGATCCGTATAGAAAATCGTAAAAGTAAGGGGGAAGAAAAATGATGGTGATTCAATGTAATATCTTAAGCAAAAAGTTTGGGCATTCAGAAGTGCTTAAAGGTCTATCGTTTTCCATTGAAGAGAATAAAATTACAGGCTTGATCGGCAGAAATGGAGCTGGAAAAACGACGTTATTAAAATTAATGGCAGGGTTCTCGCAACCTTCCTCTGGTGAAATTACCGTTTTTTCTGAAATTCCTTTTAACAATTTAAAAGTCTCACAAAATATGATTTTCATCGATGACAATATGGTTTTACCGCAATCGTTAAATTTAGCAGAAACATTAGAAGCTGTTGGACAATTTTATCCAAATTGGGATAACCAACTGGCTAATCGCCTCTTTAATTATTTTTCTTTTAACCCGAAACAACGCCATCAAAACCTTTCAAAAGGAATGAAAAGTACGTTTAATATGATCATTGGCTTAGTGGCACGTTGTCCTTTAACAATATTTGATGAACCGACTACAGGGATGGATGCGGCGATTCGAAAGGACTTTTACCGAGCACTACTAAAAGATTATTTAGATCATCCACGTACAATTGTTTTATCCAGTCATTTATTAAGTGAAATTGATGAACTGTTAGAAGATGTAATATTAATTAAAAATGGCGAAAAGCACCTGCATATGTCTGTTGAAGAATTAAATCAGTTGGCGATTGGCTTGAGTGGAAAAACACAATTAGTTGAAGAATGGACCGAGAGAAAAAACGTCCTATATCGTAAAACTGTCGGTGTCGATAGTTCTTACGTAGTCGTAGAAAATGACTTTAGTGAAGATGAAATTAAGAAAATGAACGTAAACGGGATTGAACGATCTGCTGTATCTTCAGAAGATGTATGTGTTTATTTAACAAACACAACAAAAGGAGGGATCGATGATGTTTTTACAAGAAGCTAATGTTATCTCTGTGGCAAAGAAGCAATACTTCTTTAAGTTAAAAGCGCATTACGGTATTTTTACTTCCCTGCTAATGACACAGTTATTTGCCTTACTTTTTTCCGCATTTTTGGGTACTGGACAGAGCGGCACAAGTATATTTAATGTATCGTTAAATATTAACTACTATACAGGGAATTTGATCATCATTTTTACAATGGTTTGGGCGTTTACGAGTGGAATTACGTTAAACTCAAAAACTTCCAAAGATGGAGATTTCGCGTTTGTTACCAATCGATTGACGAGTAATTTATCAAATATCGCTTTTTTAATGACGGCGACTGCCATTGCAGGATTCACGGCGATGCTTGCAGGCTCGTTATTAAAAGTCATTGTGTATTATTACTTTTCAGTTGAAAATCTTGCCGGTAGTGCGTCAATTTCACTCTCAGAATTAGTGCTTGGTATAATCGTGAGCATCCTTTATGTGTCACTTTTTGGAGCATTAGGTTACTTAGTCGGTGTTCTTATACAAATGAGTAAGATTTTTGTATTTTTACTACCACTAGTTTTTATCGGTTTATTGTTTATCGAAGGACGAATGCAAGGAGAGGGAGCATTAGGCCAGTTAGTAAAATTTTTCGCACTAGAAACGTCACCGGTTTTGTTTCTTGTGAAAGCATTTGTTGCAATTACTCTTGTTTATATAGGTTCGATATTTTTAACGGATAAAATGGAGGTGAGAAAATAATGAATATGATTGGTTTAATTCTCATTCAACTTATTTTCTTTATCGCTATCATTTTTGTTGTCTCAACAATAATAAAGAAAATTTCAAAAAAGGCTTCCTCCTTCAATGTAAAGACGATTAGATGGATCTTTATAGGCTATATCACGATATTAGTAACTTCAACCATTTTCCTTTTAGTTTTTCCAATAGGTGAAGAGGACAAAACGGTCAGTATAGCAGAAGCTAGGGAAATCGAAGATAATTTTTACAATGCGACACGTGAAGGAAATTTAGAAAAAATGGACGGTTTACTGACTATAGACGAATGGACTTTTTCATTTGAGGAACCCACACTTCACTTAAATTTAAATCAAGGTGACCAATCTTCGATGCGAATATGGGTAAAGCATAAAGATACAAACGATGGAAATGTCGATATTTTCCACTATTCAACTCCTTACTTTACAATGGGTGTCGATGTAACTCATTTAGTGCGCTCACCGCAGTTGGAAATGAAAAATGGGACGTTAGAAATTGGGAGTACTTGGGGAGAACCAGTAAGAATGGCCAAATTCCACAAAGAGTTCACGATCACTCAATTTACAGGTGAGGGAATGTTTTACGATGGTCATCTTAGCAGAGTCGGCACTAATGCTCTTTATATTAAAGTGCCGGCAAATGTTGAGATTAGTGCTGCAGACTATATTCATATTGATTATGTAAGACCATAAAAAATTTTCTAGTTACTAGGACATTGTTAATAGAAGGCTGTCCCAAAATGTCTGACACTTTGGAGACAGCCTTTCTTATGGTGATGGCCTATGTTTTCTTTGAAAAGTGAACGAGGAAATTATTCAAAGATTTATTTCTATGATTATAACACTTGAATTTTTAGAAAAATTAGACAAGTTAGTTTACGTATGGCCTATCCACCGTATAAAATAGAAGTGATAAGTTCTTTTAGATTTTCTCTACAAGATAAGAAAGTATAAAAAACTTGGGAAGTTGTCTAGCCATAGGTACGATCGGCTCGTCCGCTTCTGACCTTACCTAACGGTCTAAAAACAGACGCTACGGGAAGGTCTTCCACAGGTTTTCGCCGATAGGCGGGGGTCTTACGCTTTTCTTATAGAAAGTAGGAGATCAAATGGAGTCAGAAATTTTATACATCATAAGTGAACTAGGATATATCGGGATTTTCCTCTGGCTTTGGCTTGGTATGTTTGGTGTGCCGATCCCTAATGAAGTTATTGTAACAACTGTCGGTTACTTATCAACGACTCCTTATTTACAATTTGAGAAAGTTTTTGTGATCGGGTATCTAGGGATAGTAGCTAGTTTATCAACAAGTTATTTGTTAGGTAGGTTGTTAGGAGGAAAGTTAGTAGCTTATTTAAAGAAAAAAAGTGGTACAAAATCATCGATTCGTAAAGCGATACACCTCATAAAAAAATACCACGTTTATTCATTAATTATTAGTTACTTCATCCCTGGAGTGAGAAACTTTGTGCCATTTTTGTATGGTATGATGCGTCTTTCCTATTTCCGTTTTGCATTACTTTCATATTCGACCGCGTTTATTTGGTTTAGTCTTTTTTTTAGCTTAGGGAGAATAACTGGGTTACATGAAGATCTTTCAATTTATGTGACTGTTGGGGCGATTTTTATTATAAGTCTCGGATCGTTTGCAATTAATTGGTTTAATCGAAAACGGAGGCAAGTAAAACAACAACTTCCCCATTAAAAATTGAGTCAATTGTTTTTATAAAGTTAATGGGGGCCTCCTATAAAAAATGAATTAAAGGGAGTGATAAACATTTTACTATCAGGAATTCGTGTCATTGATTTTAGTAAGTACTTACCAGGTCCGTATGCGACAATGAGGCTTGCTGACAAAGGAGCAGAAGTGATTGTCGTTGAACCGATTGAAGGAGAGCCAAGTCGTCATATCGGTATTAAAAAAGATGAAACAGGATTGCTTTATTTAGCGAATAACCGTAATAAAAAGAGCATTGCCATCGACTTGAAAAGCGAGGAAGGACAAGAGGTAGCATTACAACTAATTAAGACTGCAGATGTCGTCGTTGAGAGTTTTCGTCCAACGGTGATGAAGCGATTAGGATTAGATTATGAAACGGTAAAAAAAGAAAAGGAAGATATTATTTATTGCTCAATATCGGGATATGGTCAAAGTGGTGAGATGGAACAATTAGGAAGTCATGACTTAAATTATTTAGCTATCAGCGGTGTCTTATCCCAGTTAAAGGGTGATGATGGGAAACCGATCACACCGTCTGTTCAGCTTGCTGATCACTTAGGAGCTTTTCAGTGTACGGAGGAAATTTTAGCAGCGATTATAAGAAGAAATCAAACACAAGAAGGTACATACATCGATTTATCGCTTACTGACCCACTTGTCTCTATCATGAGCACAAACTATGTTCATTATAGGGAGGGTGGAGTATATCGTGGTGTTCCTGAGCTTAATGGCGACCTTGTTTGTTACTCTAATTACAAAACGAAAGATGGCCGTTATGTTGCGTTAGGTGCTTTAGAGCTTAAATTTTGGAGAAATTTTTGTGAAGCTGTTGGTAAAGAAGAGTGGATCGCTTTACACGGTGCAAATAAGAAGGAAAATGTCCAATTTTATAATCAAATAACTGAATTTTTTGAAAGTAGAACATTGATAGAGTGGACGAACTTTTCATTTGAAGTAGATTGTTGTATGGCACCTATTTTAGAAGTTGATGAGATAAATAACTTTCCATTTTTAAAGGATCGTCAATTAATTTCAGAAAACAGTACAAAGACGACGATCTCTACTTTTTATTTACAGAAATTAAGTAAATGTAGTGATCCGCCAATAATCGGTGAACATACGAATGAAGTTCTTAACAATTTGTTAGGTTATAGTAGTGACAAAATAGAAGATTTATATCAAAAACAAATCGTTAACAGTGCAGAGCGGGCGGCGCGTACATAACTTTAACTTTTCTGTGAAAAATCATGAAGTTGTAGTTTCACTATTTAAAATGTAATAGTTGCTCGCTTTCCTTTCCACTAGCCAACAAACCAACAAACCCCTAATAGTTTGTTGGTTTGTCGTCACTCTGAAAGTTTCCTTCTGAATACCTTTTTATCAGTTCATATCGTGTATTAAGTATATTAACATGAATGTATGAAAAGGCAGGATACAGTTTAACTATTTCTTCGATTTGATCGAGTAAGTCCATAAGCTCATGGAAATCTTTACTAGTCATTTTGTAACCCTCCTTAAGACTTCTTACAATAACGTATTCAAAATAGTAGCTTATAGGAAGAGTATTTGACTATAGTTTTGTAATTAATGAATTTCATAATTAATATAATTTCGCCACTAAGATCAATATATAGTTGCGTCAATACCATTCGCAAACTATATATTGCGTGATGTGGCTCGTTTTGGGTAATTATGAAATTCACTCAATAAAATAAAAATAGTAGCTTATCTTACTCTAATTTAAAACCTTGTTCAAGAGTAACAAAAGTGAAGCCTTGTTCTCTTAATTTTGGGATCGCTACTTTCACACCTGCGGCAGTTCCGCTCGACGGTTGGTTCATATGTAATAAAGCAATAGATCCTGGGTTGGCTCTCAATAGAGCGTTCCGTACTTGGGAGGCTGAAAAAGTCGCTCCTGCATCTCCGAGAATGTCGTAATTGACAACTTTCATCCCTAAGTCGGTAACAATTTGAACAGCAACATCATCATAAAAAGCTGTTCCTGAACGAAAATAACGCGCCTCGTGACCAGTGAGTTCTTTAATCATTTTATAATTTGTTATAACTTCAGTGACCACTTCTTCTACACTTGTTGTACCTTGGATACCCCAAGCAGTTCCTCCGTTCACAGATAGCGGGCGATGTTCAGTACCATGATTTTCAATTTGGAAAATATCCACCGAAGCTAAATAGTGGAATTGCTCAAGGTTAGCCTCTATCCAACGACTATTAATAAATAAAGTAGCCGGAATTCCCTCGTCAATTAAAAAGTTGATTAATTCCTTATCGTATCCACTTCCAAAGTCTCCACCGCATGCATCGAATGTCAATGCGATCACTTTTTCATCTGTATCAATTTTTTGAATGACCCCATTTACACTTTCGCCCCATCGAATCGGTTTAGGGTATTGATTTTCCATGATGAGCTTCACTTTTTCCATTAAATCATCAGCAGTTTTAAGAAAGGAAGGAGGCTCTGTCATTTTTAGCGCCAAATTACTTTTCGTTATATATGTGTGATCATTTACAGTCATAACAGTATTGTTTTTATTAAAATTAAACAAAAGAAAACTAAAGAAAATCATTAGTCCGATAGTTACAAATAAAATAATGTTTCGAATCATAGTTTCAAATCCTTTGTATGTAATAGTTGGACAGTTGGTTTGTGGTTTGTTGGTTAGGCTGTGCGCCCGCCAGACTTTTATATGTTTTACAGTAACGTGATACCGCCATGAGCGTTTGGTATGAAAAAAGATCGAGAGATTTCCTGAACAAGCCTCTAACATTCGATAGAAGTTGCTCCTGCGGTTACTCGTCGCAAAGCAGCACGAAGCCAATGCTAAGTAGCGGGGGGACACGATGTGATTGAAGTCAGTAGCTTTACAGCGAAGAGAAGGAAATCGCTCGTTCTTTTACACGTTAAATGGTGACGGAATATCGTCATGCGGGTTTTGTATGAAAGATGTATAAGTCTATTTTAATACGAAAAGTAATATATATGTAATGTGAAATTGTCGAACTTTAAAAATAGTGTCGAAAATAATTTGAACATATTGTGAACTTTTTAAAACTTATTATTATATTAAAATAACACTGTGTGAAAAGTGGAATTTTGAAAAGCCCTTATTTAATCTACGGAAAAAGAAAGAAGGAGGAAAAAATACAACGTTTTTCTTCTGTTTCACTTTTGTTTAAAAATGATATCTGTGTTATAACAAATGTTAGTAAACGCTTCATTTCAAAGCGTGATGAATGTCACAGAAAAGAAACAATTTAACATGCTACTCTTATATCAGTTCTAAAAAAATAATAGGGCTTGTAGTTGGGAAATGGTGAGATGATTAAAAACAAGCATACTATTATTTTTCTTATAAACTAAATTGAGCGTTAAACAATGTGAATGTTCAGAAATGTATCTAATTAATTAGTCAGTTTTACAATGGGGTTGAAAGAAAGCGGTTACTTTTGCAAACGCGCTCATTGAACTTAGGGGGGGGATATGGATGACTCGAAAGTTTTGTCCGGATGAATACCCGGTTACGCTTTTCATCGATGGAAATGAGCTGGCGACGTTCCAGTTAACAAAAGCCGACCTTGATGATTGGGCAATCGGGTATCTTTATTCAGAAGGGATAATAAATGGACCCAGCGACCTGAAAAGGTTAACTATAGATGAAGACCACGGCAGAATACTCGTTGAAATGAATAATGAGT
>SKOL01000333.1 GCA_007120055.1 Anaerobacillus sp. | reverse complement strand
TCGCATTTAATTTGGAAAACTTTCTGCACGTGATCGATATTTTCAGCTTCTTCTGCACAAATTAATGTCGAGCGTCCAGTTTGCATGCAAATAACTAGAGGCTTTCCAAAGAACATATTTGTATAAACAATCCCGAAATCATAGCGTGCACTCTCCGTAGTAAAACCAATAAACTGTACATTTACATTTTCTTGCTCATCATAAAGTCTTTCAAACAAGTTCATTTGCAACGCCTCCTTTTTTAATATTCTGAATTTTATTATAACTAAAATTATTACAAATGTCAATTGCGATTTTTTTACAAGTAAAACCACTCAACACCTCTTCAAAACCGCGCCCCTGTCCACACAACCATAAAAAACACATTGAATTCATTACTAATTTCATAATAACAAATTATCAATTAAAAGCTATTATTATCAATTGACCAATCACTGTATTCTCTTCCCTTAACTTCCATATAACGTGTAATTTCCTCAAGAAATATAAAATCTTCTTCAGTGACTTTATAGTTTTCATCCTGACATTCAATAAAGAGTATTCCAATTAAATGATGGCCATCATAAAAAGGAGCATATGCTTTTATTGAACCCTCTTCAGTATGTATAGTTACTTTACCCCTAATACTACAAATACTAAACATACAATCACCATATTTTACATATTTTTTTTCAGTTATTTTTCCACAACTAATAAAATTGATAAAGAAACCATCAACACAGTTATATATCGCTACTCCAAATCCTATTGGAAGGTGGTTGCCGATCGTATTAA
Organism: Anaerobacillus sp.; assembly: GCA_007120055.1. The sequence goes on along the minus strand of SKOL01000333.1, from coordinate 4,346 downwards.
TAATACCTATATAAAATTTTTCTCGAGTATCAACTTGATCTGCAACCATCCCCACTTCAAGCCTAAGCTCATCAAGTTTATCTGACTTTTTCATTAAAATCCCCTCCTAAAAACTTGACTTTTTCATTAAAGAAAAACAGAACTATAAAAGGAATTTATCGAGAAATACACAAACGTAAAATGGATATATAAATGCATACTTTAGTAAAGTAACTCTAATAGAATATCATAAAAGGTTTGCAAATACTGTCATCTTTTGTCTTCACTTTTTGCCGTCTTTATTATATAAACATCGATGTTTAATTAAGTAGTTTTTTGAGAAATTAAATGAATTAGAGAGGAATTATAGTATGCAGAAAATAAGAATAAAAACTCAGTGGATTATTTTTATTAGTTTTTTTACCGTACCGATTTTAGATATCTTTCGCTTAGACTTAATAAATCAATCTTTCCACCTTTTCACAAGGGCTTTTTCATTTCAAAAAGGTTTTTTATATTTACTCGCACTCCTCTTTTTGGTCATTAGCTTTGTCGCTATATCCAAATGGTCAGAACGGAGATTTTGTAGTTGGTTTTGTCCTCACAATACGGTCATTCGTCTTTTATTTAAAATAGAATGCAATCAACTACTATTAAAAGCACCAGCGTCGATAAAAACATTCATTATCTTTACTTTATCTTTAGTTGTTGCAATGATCGCTTCGTTTGGAATTTTAGCCTACTTTATTCATCCTATTTATTTAGCGATAACGATCATCCAGCTTCAATTTTTAACTGTGAGCGGAACTTTTTTTATTTTTCTAAGCATAATTCTATTTTTACTAATCTTTTTTCTAAGGCAACGTTTTTGTAAATTTGCATGCCCATATGGCCATTTCCAAAAGATTTTTTCAGATCATAAAAGTAGAAATTCTTTTAAGGACATAAATAAACTTCTCTTCATTTTACTTTTACTACTTCTTTTTTCAATGGTTACATTCACTTTTTTAAGCACGCAGTTTGAAGCAACAATTCACAAAAATGTAACAGGTATCAAAGTAGAATCCAACAAAGTTTTTTCTTACGAGCTAGAGATTCGTAATTATGATAATAAGCCTCATCACTATATAATCAACGTTGATGTTCCTGATCATTGGGAGTTAGTGTTCGAGGATTGTTTATACATCGATAAAAAAGCTAGCGAAAAGACTCCACTTATATTTTTTGTACCAAAAGGAGATTTTGACGAGTACTTCCTTCTTCATATCGAAATAATGGAGAGTGACTCAAATAAAAGCGAAAGGAGAACGATAGCGATTAATACGTAAAGAGGGTACCCTATAAGAACGTCAGTCATTCAAAAGCACTAACTAATGAACTGACACTTATAGGACACCCTCATCTTATTCTTCAAATATACGAACGATAATTTCCTTCACTTCATCTAATGTAAATGGTTTCCAAAATAACTCACCATAAATGAGCAGATCTTGATGCAAATGTAGCTGAGTACCATCTTGGTTGACAGCACCACTCGTTCCTGAATTACCGACGTACCCAATAATTGTTTCACTGGTAACCTTATCTCCTACTTTGAGATCATCAGGAATCGAATCAAGATGAGCAAAGCGGTTCATTACCCCTTTTTCATACTGAACCCATACTTGCTTCCCTCGTAAACGGTCAAAAATGTATTCCGGAGTCTCACCTAATTGCGCAGTGAGAGATAAGTCTTTATTACGAATCAATGGGGACGGATATTCCTCATAGTCGTGGTCCGCTCGAACAACAACCCCTTCGGCCATCGCATATATTGGCGTATCGGTCGAAATTTGTTTTCCAGTTGCATAACCGTACCAATCAATACCTTCATGATAACCATTCCGATACGCTCTCTTTGCTCCTGGAAGGTGATTAGGGATCGTACTCACTTCAGCTTCTTCTATCGGTTTTTGTAAAAAAGATAAATAATCAACCATTCGATCTATTGTCCAAGATCGTTCAAGTAAACTTTCTTCACGTACCGAACCTACCGGCAAAGCTTCTTCCATCCATTGAAACGATACTAAATGATCATTTACTTCGACATCTAAACCTAAGGCAACGTCCAAAAAGGATACCGGCAAATACACTTTCTCTTCTTCAAGAACCATCGAAATCTCATCGGTAGGTAAATACAACCCATTATGCTCTACAACCGCAATGTCATACACTAACTTAAAAATATGATTATCAATCTCCATTTCGACAGAACGATGCAAATCATCGTATTGATAAGTGCCATCAATAAGTTCAAAAAGATCATCAACTAAAAATACTTGTTGCCCATCTATAGATTTCAGTTTTAATTCTTTTAAATAAATACTTTCTTCGTCTTTCACAACCTTTTCCCATTGTTGTATTTGATTTTTATCTCCTTTTAATCCTTTAATTGTTTTTTCATCTTCAACTTTAGTCCCACACGAAACTATTAAGAGTATTAAAGATAGTGTTAAAAAAACTAGAAGTCGTTTCATAATAAATTCAATCCTTATTGTTCTTGTTTTTCAATTTAACTGAAACAATCCAATAATTCTTATGATTTTATATTGTTCTTCTATATTTTTCCCACTAATATTATTCATTAAACTAATATTATTCATAAAAAAAAGCTAAACATATTTATACATGTTTAGCTCTCATTTGTTTTAATCAATTTAGGGTCAACAAATTCGTAACCTTTTTCGCGTAATCCATCAATAATTGCTGGTAAGGCTTCAAAGGTCCATTTTCGATCATGCATTAGTAAATTAGCACCAGGCTTTAATAAAGAATAAGGTACATCAACTTCTGGTCCTTCCCCTGTAATCATAGCTTCCGCAAGTTTCTCTGCATCCATATAAGGTTGGAAGTAATCGTAACCATAAGTCCAATTCATCCATTGCATATTTTCCTCTGCTACTACTTGACGAGATACATCTGTATTTACCCCAAATGGTGCTCTAAAAAATCTCGGCCTCTCTCCGGTAATTTCTTCGATCAGATCATTTAGTTTCACTATTTCTTCTCTTTGTTGCTCTTCCGATAACTCCCTCAAGTTCGGGTGATTCATCGTATGGTTACCGATTTCAAACCCAAGATCATAAATCGTTTGCAGTTTCTCTCTACCCGACTCATTCATAATGAAATGTCCATTTACAAAGAAAATAGCATTTACTTCTTTTTCTTTTAATAGTTGCGCCATTTCAACAGCATAATGCTCTGGGGCATCATCAATGGTTAAAAGAACAACTTTTTTATTTTCATTTTCATCGATCGGCTTTACCGTATGATCACTTTGTAAAACATAGCGTGGTGTAACCTTCTCTTGTTCTTCTTCTCGTTCTTCATCCTGAAGTAGTTGAAGTTCTTTATCCTCATCTAGCGATACTTCAACCTCTTCATTAACATCAGTCTCTACTTCATCTAAAACTACGTCATTTTGTTCGTATTCAATCTCTTCATCATTTACATTGTTGTTCGCATTAGCACAAGCAGTAATTACTAACAAGAATATAGCCAATAGTGAGATCATCGCACTTCTTTTCATTATTATCACCTAATCAAATTATTTTTTACGTCCCTATTACCTATCAAATAAATCATTACTAATATACTAACATAATTTTTCGCTACGTGACCAAATTTAGCTTCTATTAAATTATGCATACTCTTGGAAAAAAATACAAATACTCTACTTATGGTTAATTAAAGGGTGAATTTTAATGAAAACGAGTAAATTTTTTGGCCGCAGAGTAATTAAGACTGGCATAGCTGTTTTTCTCACTGCTACTGTATGCTTAAAACTTGGTTTGCCTGTTATATTCGCTGTCATCACAGCAATTGTTACTACAGAACCTACTGCAAGAGACTCTTTAAAAAAAGGAATGATACGACTTCCTGCCGCCGCTATTGGCGCTGGCTTTGCGTTACTATTTGATTTATTCCTTGGTCAGTCGGCGATTACATTTGCGTTAGTCGCCATGTTAACGATCGTCGTATGCCATCATATGAAACTAGATAACGGAACTTTAGTCGCTACATTGACAGCAGTAGCAATGATTCCCGGTTCAAATGAAGGATTAATCAGCGAATTTATTTTTAGACTTTCAGGCACATCTTTAGGAATAATCATTTCAACATTCGTTAACTTTGCTATTTTACCACCTAAATTTGGACCACTTCTTGTCACTAAAGTAAATAAACTCTATATTGATTCTGGGAAATATTTTAAACAGATCATTACCGAACTACAACAACCATCAAATAAAAATGGCATACATATCCGTAAATTAAACCAACAATTAGAAAATGCTTTTATGTTAAGCGAATTTCAACAAGCAGAGTGG
>SKOL01000019.1 GCA_007120055.1 Anaerobacillus sp. | reverse complement strand
TTTCTAAAATTTGTCGTTTAGACTCTTTACTTATAATCGCTTGAAAGTGTCTTACAATCGAAGGAAATGGATGTGGTCCTACTGCAGACCCTAATAAATAAAACGTATTTTCATAATTTATAACTAAATCATTTAATGCCTCATCTACAGCATCTTTTAGACGACCTTGCCCTTTGTGAACAGCAACAACCTTGGCTCCAAGCAATTCCATTCTAAACACATTTAGGGACTGCCTTCTCGTATCTTCCGCCCCCATATAAATGATACATTCCATTCCAAGCATCGCACATGCCGTAGCTGTGGCTACCCCATGCTGCCCTGCACCAGTTTCAGCAATAATTCGGTGTGCACCCATTCTTTTAGCAAGTAAAATTTGTCCTAAAACATTATTAATTTTATGAGCACCAGTATGATTCAGATCTTCTCGTTTTAAATATACTTTTGCTCCACCTAACTCACTCGATAAACGTTTAGCAAAAGTTAATGGGTTTTCTCGACCTACATATTCCTTCAAGTAATATAAATATTCCTCATTGAAATCATAATCATCTTTATACTTCTCAAATGCCGCTTCTAACCTATCAAGAACTGGTTGTAGTTGTGGGGGCACAAAGCTCCCACCAAATTCACCAAAATAGCCTTTTTCACTCTTCTCAACGTTTACCATCTCAACTTTACTCATCTCATCTCATCCTTTCAATCTCTAAACTAACTTAATACTATCAGTAAATTCCAACAATTTCAATATCACCTAATAACATAACGCCTCAATGATTACTTACCCCTAAACAATGCTCATCTTGTTTTGGATGGTTGAGCTCAATTTCACTATCGTGTTTCATTAAATAATATTGAACACTATCAATGAGAGCTAACCAACTTGCTTTTATGATATTCCCTGAAACACCGATTGTGCTCCACTTTTCGTTACCATCGGAAGACTCAATTAACACGCGAACTTTCGATGCTGTTGCATCTGTTTCATCGAGAACACGTACTTTATAATCTGATAAATACATATTTTTTATAATTGGATAAAATTGTTCCAATCCTTTGCGTAACGCATGGTCTAGTGCATTAACAGGGCCATTCCCTTCAGCAGCAGTTAACACTACTTCATTTTTAACACAAAGCTTAACTACCGCTTCAGTTGAAAATGCTTGCTCACCGTTTTTCTCAATAAAAATTTTGTAATAGTCTAATGTGAAATAATCTTTCCATTGATCGAAGCTTTTCTTTACTAATAGCTCAAAAGATGCTTCTGCTGCTTCATATTGGTATCCTTCATGTTCTTTTTCTTTAACCGTTTCAAGCAACTTTTTACTTGATGGATCTTTTTTATCAAATCGATAGTTCCACTCTTTTGCCTTAAATAACAAATTACTTTGTCCTGATAGTTCTGAAACGAGAACACGACGAGCATTCCCTAACGCTTCTGGCTTTACATGTTCATACGTCTCAGGATGTTTCAATACTGCACTTACATGCATTCCACCTTTATGAGCAAAAGCGCTTTTTCCTACGAATGGTTGATTACTTGGAGCAGACTGATTAGCAATTTCATGCACGTATTTAGAAATTGAAGTCAACTTAGTTAAATTTTCTTCACTTATACAATCAAAGTTTAACTTCATTTGTAAGTTTGGAATTACCGAAATTAAATTGGCATTTCCACAACGCTCACCGTAACCATTCACCGTTCCCTGCACATGCCTTGCTCCTGCTTGAATACCAGCAACTGAATTTGCGACGGCCACTTCACCATCATTATGACAATGAATGCCCACTTGAACACTCACTTTACTACAAACGTCTTTTACAATTTCATAAATTTCATGCGGTAGAGTGCCACCGTTTGTGTCACAAAGAGCAATACAGCTCGCACCCGCTTTTTCTGCTGACAAAATAGCTTCAATCGCATATTGCCGATTGTTTTTATAGCCATCAAAAAAATGCTCAGCATCGAAAATAACTTCTAGACCACTTTGTTTTAAAAATAACACTGAATCATAGATCATTTGTAAATTTTCATCAAGCGTTGTTCCGATCGCCTCTTTTACTTGGAAGTCCCATGTTTTTCCGAAAATCGCTGCTGCCTTTACACCACTTTCAACCAACTTTTGTAAATTCTCATCTTCATCTGCTTTTATACCGATTCTTCTCGTACTACCGAACGCTGTAATCGTTGCCTTTTGTAAGTTTACTTCTTGAACTCTTTTGAAAAACTCCATATCTTTCGGATTACTTCCAGGCCAACCGCCCTCTATATAATGAACTCCTAGTTGATCAAGTTTTTCAACAATCTTTAATTTATCGTCGACTGATAAGCTAACTCCTTCTCCTTGCGTACCATCACGCAAAGTCGTATCAAAGAGAAAAACTTGTTCTCTCAAGCTAATTCCCCCAATGCATTATAATGTAATACTTTAACGAGTCTCATCACTAAAACTCTATTTGATAATGCCTAAAAGTATACCATAGCTTATTTATTATTTCTATGTGTTTTCTAAAAAATTAAAATAAATAGAAAATTAACTATAATTAATGAAATTGTCGGCCTCCTTTCTTTCGCTTCGCTGTGAAATTCTGACAAATTTTAGAGACTCACTCAAGAAAAGCAACCGAGCATTTTTCTCATATCAGTTATGAATTTCTTTTCCAAATTTCCGGCTTTCCAACTAACTAACAAACCACCTAACCAACTATTAAACACAAAAAAAGTGACCAATAAAAAAGCATCAGTACTCAGGAAACTGGACTTTTTTTTTGCTCACCATATATGTTTATTTTTCTGCTAGTCTTTGAATGTGTAATGCAATATATGCATGTTCAGACAATGGTAATTCATATCCGTAATCGGTTTTAACCATGGAAGAAATTTTTTCGGCGACTTGATATGCTTTTTTATGATTTTTTTTAATCACTTGTAGCATTTCTTCATCAATTTCATGAAACGGCTCTTGTTCTTGTAGCCTTTGAAAGGCAAACCTTAAATGAGTTAAAAGTCGTTGATACGCTACCGATTGGTCTTTAATTTTAATCTTAAATTCTTTCTCAACTAGTTCAACCACATCACTGATAAACGTTGTCACATCTAGAGTAGTTTTAACACTCGTTCGATTCATTTTAGCTGTATGAATATGGAGGGCAATATAGCCCACTTCATCTTCTGGAATATCGATGTTCATTTGCTCATTTATTCTCTGTTTTGCCCAAAGACCTATTTCATATTCTTTTTTATATAAAGCCTTAATTTCTGCTAGCAATTTATTTTGAATAACATAACCTTGTTTTAGACGTTCTATTGCAAAAGATAAATGATCTGTTAATGCAACGTGAATATGATCATTTAACGGGGCCATGAGGACACCTTCAGCGTAACTAATAATTTCTTCAGCTATTTTTATATGCTCCATAGGGAGTGTGCTTAAAATTTCTTGGAACTTTTCATACTCAAGAGCATCTTCCATTACGAAGACTTTTTCGATTTTAGCTTTCGGCACGATATCATTTTTCTTTTTTTGGAAAGCGATACCAGAACCCATCACTATTTTTTCAGTACCATCCTCATTAACAATGACAGCGTTATTATTCAAAACTTTTTTAATTTTCATTGCTTCCTTCTCCTTTTTAACTGAGTGAATTTCATAATTACCTAAAATGAGCCATATAGATACTTAATGGCGTCAATATTGAATTATGAAATTCATTAAACTAGCTACCCATAATCTTAAATAAAATAATGATGTTTGTATAGGGGCGCCTCTTTAAATTTTAAGGAAGTCAGATGCGTTTACTATTTAAGTTTCACTTGTAATACTTTCGTAGTACCTTGAGTGACGTCTGTAACATTTTCTTTAACAAGTTCACTTACTGCATCACCATTCGTAATAATAATTGGGGTAACCGTGCTAGAAGCTTTTTCTTTGACTAAATCTAATGAAAATTCCACTAACCGGTCTCCTACTTTCACTTTATCTCCTTCTTTAATTAAAGTCGTAAAACCTTCGCCTTTCATATTTACTGTTTCTAAACCGATATGAATTAAAATCTCTAAACCACCTTCAGATTTAATTCCAATCGCATGCTTTGTCGGAAAGACTTGAACAATTTCTCCATTAATAGGCGATGTAACTAAACCTTCAGACGGCTCAACCGCAAATCCATCCCCCATCATCTTTTGAGCAAACGTTGGGTCAGGGACGTCTTCAAGTTTAACTAACTTTCCAGTTAAGGGAGCAACTAACTCCTCCTCTTCGATCTTTGCTACTTTTTCTTCTTTACCAAAACCAAATAATTTTTTTAACATCAATATCATCCTTTCTTTTTTTCGTTAGAATTCCACAATTACAAATAAAAAAACCTAAAACACATAAAGGAATCTCCTTTACGTACTTTAGGTTTTGCCTGCTGACCAGTAACAATCCTGATTAATATTTTATTTGTAAGTATCATCACTATTGAATACGTAAATGCTTGCTACGTGTATTCAACATTCGGAACATGAATTATAATATATAAATTTACTATGTTCATTAAGGATTGTCAATATCGTACAACTCTTCATATATTGTTTAATAACAACAATTTTTTTGCCTTAAGGAAAGAGGTGGACACAATGAAAAAAGATAAAAAATTTCCAGCTCGACGGATCTTAAATTATACTGAATTGCTTTACAAATTAAAGTTGTTTTCTGATAAAGATAGGGCGGAAATCTTAAGTAAACTAAATAAAAAATAAAGAAATACGTATAAATGACGAATATTCAGATAACAAAACTAAAAATCATTCGGAAAAACACTGTTCACTTAACAAAACTTATGCTATAATCACTTCAATAAATTATATAAATACTCGTATAATCGCAGGGATATGGCCTGCAAGTTTCTACCGAATTACCGTAAATGATTCGACTACGAGTGGATGATAACTATTTCTACCTTCTGATTCTTGGTATATAGTTATTGATTTTTTCCGATTCGCTACGTTTAAGCTCGGATTCTATCATTCACTCATAGTCTTTTTATGTGTGAATAGTAGAATTCGAGCTTTTTTATTTTTAGGAGGTTAACATTCATGGATATGTTGAAACAAGCTATTTTACAAAAAGGTGTTGTTCTTT
>SKOL01000680.1 GCA_007120055.1 Anaerobacillus sp. | reverse complement strand
TTATATGAAATTATTAATAACGGAGATTATTATTATGCTATTTCTTATAATGCAGAAGCTGATACAGTGAAAATTTCCGCTTTTTCATTAAAAGACAATCTAGAATTTATTTATTCAGGAATTTTAGGAAACAAAGCCGATGAAACTAATGATCTTTCAACGAATGGTATAAATATTGAGGATGACCATGTGTTGTTTTTTGGTAAAATAAATAACGATGAAATACAAGAAGTATTTTTCGACCGTAAAAACGCTGATATTGTTAAGGTGAACGAAAATCGTATTTGGCTTTCTCCAATAGATAACTATATCGTGATGGATATTGTTGCTTATGATAAAGATGGGGAGATTATTTTTAAAGATAGACCTGTATATAGAGAATTGCAGGATTTGTAAACAAAAAGAAACGGTAGTTCTCTGAGTTAAAAGGGAGGAGATAAAATGAAAAAAAATATTAGATACTTATTTGTCAGTGTTGTATTTTTATTTTTTTTAACAGGGTGTATAACTTCAGAAAGTGACGAGGTAACTATACAAAACGAAGATGGAGAAGTGTTGGCAACTACTTCTGATTTTACTGAAGCTGGTTTGGAATATCAGGAACAAACTGAACAATACGCAATCAAGTTGACTTTCAAAGATGAGAATAAATTAGAAGAAATAACAGAAAGTCATCTTGGAGAAACAACTAAGTTCTTTTTAAATGATGAATTAATAGCGTCCCCTAGAATTGATGTTGCAATTTCTGGTACAGAATTTTTAATTGCAGGTAGTATTGATGGGAAAACTGCTAAACAGTTTGTCGATGCAATTAATAATAATTAAGTATTAAGCAATCTAATACGTTATGGGGTTGGAGAAATAAATGAAGTATTCATTATACGGCACAATTGGTCTGGTCTTATTATTTTTAGTTTTAAATATTCTAAATTACGATGCCTTTGCTTTTATAGTCGGCTTTATTGAATGGGCAACTCGTTATCTACTACCTTGGATAGCATTATATTGGTTTGTGCAATTTGTTAAAATTAAAAAAGGGTAGCAATTCATTTTTAAAGTAATGAGAACAATAGTTTAACAGGGGGAGTGTCGATGCGGCAGCTCCTATTTTGCTAAAGAGCAGTTTGATAAAATTCTTTGAAAAAATGGGAGAGATAATGTGCCGGCAGAATTTTCATTCTTAGCACTAATAATAGTTCTAAGCATTATATTTTTAATGTTAACTTTAAGAAGTTTTAATAGAGGGGTTACTGGTTTGAAGCTAATGCTGCTAGGAATAAATATTACATTAGTCGGTGGGGTGGTCACACTAGATAATAATTTAAGTTTAGGTATATGGGTTAACAGATGAAGAAGTAAAGCATAATGCAAAAACCTAGCAATGCTAATGCCTTTACTAGAAGGACTTGACGGTGTAGAAAAGATTGATTACAGCCATTGAAATGTACCACCTCTGACATAATATTTACCACCAAATGACAAAAGGTGTACCAAAGAATGACAGACTGTTTACCACTACACTAATTAACTATTGTATTACGTAGTAGACTCATACTGCGCAACAAAATTATATTTTTGTATTTCGAATACATAAACTCTCCATTAACTTGTTTGAAGGTTCTTTTCTATTTTTATGGCGATGATTAACTATTCCTTTTTGACTTCAAGGAAGGTTTTGATATTGCTGTAAAGAGAAAGTGGATAGAACAAACACCGTAAGTCTTGCTTAAGGACTATATTATGAAAGAAACAACCTATTCTAAAACCTTCTTCAACTAACGAATGCTGGTTTAGTTAAAGATGAAAATATAAGTAAGTAAAAAAATTTGATACGAAAAAATTATTAAATTCCACTTTAACTTGGTAACTATAACCTGTATAATTTATTTAATATTCAAATTTTTTATAGGTGGGGGTAATTTCCAATGGCATTGTATGAACAATTACCTAATGATTTGTTAATTGCTCTTTTTGAAGAAATAAACAAAAACATCATAAAGGGAATTTTGACAGATGCAATGTATGTTGAACTAGAACTAATCAGAGAAGTAGCGGATAAGAGAAATATTACTTTGCCTTTATTAAAAGAAGTGCAAGGATAAACACCACTCAATGATAGAGTGGTGTTTAAATATATTGCACAGTACAAATATACTGTTGAAAAAATACGAAGAAGAGACGAGTAAGTTTACAAAGCGATCACTTTACTCGGTGGTCGCCTGTCGTATTTGACTCATACTGACTGTGCAGCAAACAGGATATAACCTTAAATGATAAAAATGTTATTGGGTTATGGGTATCTGATGTTTACAATATATTGTATGAAAATTATTTTCATCCGGTTAAAGCATTAAAATCAATTTAGGTATAATTACCTAAAATTAGTACAATATATAGTGTAAGTTTAGTTTTAATTTAAAAGTAATGCACTGTAAATTCAAAAAAGAGGGGAATAATATGCAAATTGTAATGATAACAGAAAGCAACCACATACTGGGGGCAGTAAAGGAAATGACATTGAATTTGGCTCGGAATTAGACAATCTAAGTAAAAAGGCTAGAAAAAAAGAAGCAAGAGAAGCAAAAAATAAGTAATAAAAAAACTTTCCCGTCAGCGGTTTTTTCGTGAAGTAACAAGTTATTAATAACTTGTTACTTATAGAATGTTTCGAATATTAACTGGGATAAAGCAGTGAAAAATAGTGAAATGTTTTAAATTATTATTTCATTTAAATTTAATGAGAGGGGTTGTGCAATTAAAATCAATCTCTTCTTGTGCTATAGAAGCAGCATTGTTGAACAGATAATAAATGTTAAGGGGGAGCAAAAAATGAATGAAAAAAGATTCCTTAATTATTTATTTTATTCTAGCATAATCGTATTTCCTTTTGTTGTTTTTAGAAAAAAACCATTAAAGGATTGGCTAATCGTTTACTTTTTTGTAGGATTAATCTCAGGGATCATTGACAAAATTCTTGTAACAAGAGGGAAACTAAAATATCCCGTCAAAAAATTCAAAAATACTTTTTTAGTATCCTGTACGTTCGACTTTATACTATGTCCACTAATGAACATTGTCTATAACCAAGTTACACATAAGGATAATGCTTTACAGAAATTTATAAAATTATTTTTATTTATAACGCCAATGACTTTATTTGAAACATTTTTAGAAAAAAATACAAACTTAATAAAGTGGAAAAATGGTTGGAAATGGTATCATACATTTATATCGATTTTCATTAAATATTTATCTGTGCGTACTTTAATGGATATAGTAAGGTACTTTTCTAAGTTGCAGAATAGTGTTCTGGACGACAAGGATAGAAGTTCAAAATATGAGTATTTACAATAGTTACTTAATTTTACTAACGATGAGCTTATGTTGAATAAGAAATACGAAAAAACGGCAAAGTTGTTTGTTGTTTGCAGCGTAGTCATTCATGTATTTTAAAACCAGAGATACACCACCGAGAATGAAAATAAGTTATTTTCATGGTAGTACAACGATACCGGCAATTAAATAATCACAACCAAGAGTGACGATTGCTTTCAAGGTGATCGTCTTTCGTATTTGACTTTAAACTGCGCAGCAGATGAAGTAGTTTATTCTTTCAAATTAAGAAGGGTGAAGTTTCAGCTTTTATACTCTGAAACTTCACCTAAGATAATAACCAATAAAATTAATAATATTCGTGTTAGACGGTCATTTGTAACGACTTTTAATAGAGTAGTAAGAACAATTCCTATAATTGGATCGTCTTCAACCTGAATAATTACCAAAATGTCTAGCAAAGAGATAACATTGTCAATAACGTGATCTTCATGTTGATTATTCATTTGAACTTTCCCTTCTGCTTTTGTATTAGCTTATTTCATTAAATGCAAAAGGGTGTGTACGAAGCAATGGAATTAAAAAAAACAGTGATTTTATTATTGCACATTCCAAATAGACTACGAAATTAAACAACATCTATTTGTACTTACTTTGTGAAGAACGTACTTAAAGTAACTTGGAAGAAGTGTTGAATAAAAAAGTTATACTGGCTGCCATGATCTGAATGGTGAATAAGTTCAGATGTTGTAGGTTGTGCCCATAGAGCTTTTATTAATGCTTTAATCACTAATTCTTTGGTCATACGTTCTGCCTTAGACCTTAATGTAATAAATAAAAAAATACACCTGTTTCTCACTTTTTCAAACTTTTATTTCTACACCTAGCTCTTAAAGTACCATTACTTTTTGTAGGAACACGGTTGTGTTTCTTACAAATCTCGATATTGACTTCGTGATAATAATATCGATAGCACCTTGCTCTGGGAGTTTTAACATTCTTTTAAACTCTGGGTGGTTTTCAGTGGTCCCACTAATACCTCGATCCACAAACACTCTTACTCATTCATATTCAAGGTTTGTTCCAATTCTCCATTCAAACTTTTGATCCTTCACTCATTGCAAATAAAATTTTTAGTGTGTTTTTTGATTTGCATCTTGGACACTGCTTATAGCTGGCCTTAAATACTCACCGCTTTCTATTTAAAGGAACATCACATATCTCCTTTAAAGATAAGAACACGATTGGATTTGTTAAAGGAGAGCTTATCAATTACTAAGCTCATTAAGCTACTAATGATAGCACTACCAATTATATCAGAAGGGTAATGGTGTCCAACCCAAATACGAGAGATACCCGTCAGCACAGATAGTAACAATAAGATTGAGCCTAAAATCTGTTTATATAGAAAAATAGAAGTAGAAACTGCAAACATAAACAAAGTATGTTTACTTGGGAAAGACGAAGTTAATTTTGGAGGAAGGAGTACCTGAACACGGCGTTTTACAAACGGACGAGGTTTATAATAAAAAAAATTAATTAAAGCACCAATAGAAAAACAAACCCCTACAGATATCAACGAGTTTAAAGTTATTTTTTTATAGGATAAAGTTCGAAAAGACATAAAAAGCAAGATAAGAAGTAATAAAATATAAGACTTGTTTGAAATCAATATCATGAACTTATCCAAAGATGAGTAACGACCTGCAAAATTATTGACAATTTTAAACATTTTGTAATTCATTAGACTCTCTCCTTATTTTATGGATACTTTATTATTCTAACCTTTTA
>SKOL01000009.1 GCA_007120055.1 Anaerobacillus sp. | reverse complement strand
GAGTGTGCTCCTGCGGTTACTCGTCGCAAAGCTGCACGATGAATTCTCTAAGAAGTATCACATGATGTGATTGAGGTCAGTAGCTTTACAGCGAAGCGAAAGAAAGTCGACCGACATTTTTCCCTATTAGATGGTGACGTTTATCGTCATGAAGATTTCGCATGAAAATAGTTAGTTTGTTGCCCTATTTTTTACATTGCATTATTTGGAAAGATATTCACTTAACTGAATGACAAATCATGAATCTACAAATAATAAATTATTATTTTCGTATGAAAGTAGGAATTTATTTTGTTAAATCATCATGAAGTTGATGTTGTGATTGTCGGGGCTGGCCTAGCTGGGTTAACTGCAGCTTTACAACTGAATAAAACGAATTTAACGTTTATCGTTTTAGAAGCTAGAACTCGACCAGGTGGAAGAATTTATAGTCATAGGACAAGTGAAAATGTTACGATAGACTTAGGAGCGCAATGGCTTAGTCGAAAACATCATCGCGTTCAAAAGTTAATATCACAATTTGGCTTACATACCGTTTCAACATTTCGTAAAGGAAAATCCATTTACGAGCTTAATGGAACGATGAATTACCAAAAAAATGCTCCGGTATCGAGTATGGCTCTTATTGATATTTTCCAATTTTCTGGAAAGTTGAATAAAATAAGTCGTGAATTAGATGAACGTACGCCTTGGCACGGTCCTGCAGCTGATTATGACAAAATTACAATGGAGCAACTTCTTGAATGGAAAATGCATACAAAACTTGGGAAGAAGTATTTAACGCAATTACTTGAAGAGCTTTTATGTGCAAATTTATATGAAGTTTCAGCTCTTGATGTATTATGGTGCCTTAAAACAGCTGGTGGTGTCACTAATGTTCGAAACTCTGAACAAATGTGGGTACGCGAAGGGATGGGAGCGTTAACAGATGCAATCTCTAACTTTTTAAAGGAAAAAATACGATATAATCGCCAAGTAGAAAAAATTTACGATGAAAATCACTGTAGTTTTATATATACTAGTAATGATTGTTGGAAAGCAAAGAAAGTGATTATCGCGATACCACCCAATTTGCAGACGAGAATTCATTTTCAGCCACCGTTACCAACGTTAAAAACACAATTAAATGAGCGCTCTGGTTTACCATCAGTGATAAAAATGATCTTCGTTTACAAAACTCCTTTTTGGCGTGAGTTCGGTCTGAATGGAAACGCTTTATTAGAGGATGGACCATTGGTACAAACCTTTGATAGTTCTCCTGAAAAAGGAGCAAGAGGTGTTTTAACCGTTTTAATAAACGGAACACGTGCGCGAAATATAGAACGACTTTCAATTGAAGCAAGAAAAAGAGAGGTACTCGTAGCATTAGTGCGCTGTTTTGGGGAAAAGGCAGCGGAACCTCTGTACATATATGAAAATAATTGGTCTGAAGAAGTATGGACAAGAGGCGGCTACGGTGTTCATTATGCTCCGGGTATTATTACGAATTTCGGATCCGCTTTGTTTGAACCGATCTCTTCATTACATTGGGCTGGAAGTGAAACGGCAACAGAGTGGAGATTGTATATGGAAGGTGCAGTTCAATCAGGAGAAAGAGCTGCCAAAGAAGTTATAGATTGCTTGGCAAATTAGCTTTATGAGGTGGAGGACATGGGGAAATCAATCTTAGAAACGATAAAAATACGTAAGTCAATCAGAACTTATGAACAAACACCTGTTACAGATCATGATTATTTACTTATTCAAGACTACATAACTAAAGAAGAGAACTTAATTGGGCCACTAGGGAGAAAAGCGAGATTTGAAATCATTGATGTCGCAAATAACGTCTCAGATAAAGGGGTTAAGTTAGGAACATATGGTTTTATAAAAAATCATCAAGGCTATATTGTAGGAATTATTGAAAATTCAAAAATGGGTTTAGTTGAATTCGGTTATATTTTCGAGAAGGTGATCTTATTCGCCACTCAATTAGGAGTTGGAACATGCTGGATTGGTGGAACATTTAACCGCAATTCATTTGAAAAAGAAATCAATTTAAATAATGACGAATTCATTCCTTGTATTTCACCAATTGGCTATGCGAAGGGAAGACAACGTCTCTTTGAAAAAACACTTCGCTATGTGACGAAGGCAGATAATAAAAAAACGTGGGTTGAGTTGTTCTTTGATGGAAGTTTCGAAAAATCTCTGAAGGAAACCGAAGCAGAACCGTTTGCCGTCCCGATTGAGATGGTGAGGTTAGGTCCATCAGCTTCTAACAAACAACCTTGGCGACTCGTATTATCTTCGGATAAAAAGCAATGCCATTTTTATATAGCACATACGCCTAATTACAGTGGAAATAAATTAGGGTTTGATATGCAGCTTATCGATATCGGTATTGCAATGTGTCACTTTGAACTTGCCTGTAACGAAAAAAATATTGAAGGAAAGTGGGTTGTGAATGATCCACAAATTCAAGTTCCCGATGAACATACAGAATATATGATTAGCTGGCAGGCGACATAGGAACAGCGAGAAGTAAGCTTTTATCTTGGACTTTAGTAGGTTCACCTATTTTAATAGACGAATGCTACTAGTGAGTTTATATCATTTTTTACAAAATGGTGTTTTTAACTAATAGAAGTGTCCACCCTTCTTGGTTTTGGCTACATAAGCTATTAACAAATACCAAGGAGGTGAATGAAAGTGTCAGATAAAAACAAGAAAGTCAGTAAGCCAGCACCACCATACTTTAACTATAAACCTATGAAATCCAAAAATGCAGTATCGCCAAAGGTTACTAATACTCCACAAGAGCCAGATGTAATCTTAGGCAAAGCTACGGTGAAAGTACCAGTAGTACTTGCTGAAACTGTTGTGCAAATCGATTTAAACCCGACAATTAAGTTTCCTGAGCCAGTTCTCGAAATTAAAGACATTAAGAAAAACTTAAAAATTACGCAATGTCGTCTATTATTACCAACGAATAAACTATTTATTAGTGGTTTTGTTCGAAAAAATATTCAGTATGCAACACCAAAGTATGGTACGAAAGACTCTGTCATTTCTAGCATCCGTTCCCTCACCATTGATGTACCATTTAAAGCAGTAACTGAAGTAGATTATATTAGAAAGCCGCAATTCGCGTTTGGACCTGATAGTAAAGAGTTCACATTCTTTACAGAATCTAAACTACCAGATGGTTTTTCTTCAAAAGAAAAATTACTAGCTGGTGACCTATCTCAATTCGACCAGTTTAGTGGAGAAGAGTTCAATGAACTGCCGTATTGTCAGTTACTATCTAGCCGCTTTATCGAGTATGATGAGGCCCTAGATCGTCAAATGGGTAGAGTTCATGACGAGCATGGTAAGTTAATTGATGCTCCTTTTGAGGAAGGCACATTTAAAGAAATAGAGGAAAAAATGGTTGTTGAAGTAAAATTAAAAGTTTTACAAAAGCAACAACTGAACGTCGACTCTAGAAAGAAATATTAATAGGATTGATCTGCTAGTGTCAGTTCACCTTAATAGATAGGGTATTCATCTGTTAAGGTGACTGACAATTTTTTATAGGATAATTTTTACTTTAATGAATTTCATCATTCCATATTTTCGCCATTAAGTATCTATATATAGTTGCGTTAAACCGCTCGCAACTATATATGTCTGATATGGCTCAATTAAGGTAATTATGAAATTCACTCACTTAACGTTTCTTATTAAATTCTTCCTTAATTTTACTAAGGAGTTCAGGTTTTGTAATAACATCTAAAGCCGTATTCGCCATCGACTTCGCGCCTAAGATCAACCCTTCAAAACCTTGATCGCTCATTGCTGCTTCACGGAAGCCGTGGGTATGACATGCATGAGGCTCATCGCATATTTTTATATAAGGGTGAATGGATGGGACTACTTGACTGACATTACCCATATCTAACGAACCACCACTGCCTTTTTCGTGAATTTCGGTACGCTCAATTCCTAATTCCACAAGGTTATCTGTGAATACTTCTGACAACACTTCGTTTGTAATCATATCGTCGTAAGATAGCTCATAAAAAGAAGTTTCTAATCTTGCTCCTGTAGCAAGAGCCGCACCTTGAGCACATCCTTTTACTTTTTCAAGAAGTTCTTTTAAATAGCTTCGATGTTGAGCCCGAACATAAAATTGAGCGATCGCATGGTCGGGAACGATATTTGCAGCTTTCCCGCCTTCAGGGATAATTCCATGAATTCTTACGTCAGGAGTAACGTGTTGTCTAAGTGCATTAATTCCGTTAAATGTTTGGATGACTGCATCTAATGCATTGATCCCTTCGTGAGGGGCTGCAGCAGCATGGGCAGACTTACCGAAAAACTCAAATTGAATCGCATCCATCGCGAGTGATGAGCCACTTTCTTCATGTCGATACAATGGGTGAACCATCATTGCTGCATCTAGATGGTTAAAAATACCTTCATCGGCCATCGTTACTTTTCCACCGCGAGTTTCCTCTGCTGGTGTACCATAAACGTAAATTTTTCCACCACATTGTTTCATGACTTTG
This sequence comes from Anaerobacillus sp., assembly GCA_007120055.1. The sequence goes on along the minus strand of SKOL01000009.1, from coordinate 604 downwards.
CTAAGTCCTATAGCTGCAGCAATTGCCATCGTACCGATTAAGTTATGTCCGCAAGCATGTCCAATTTCAGGTAATGCGTCGTATTCGGCCATAAACCCGATTGATGGACCTGGAGCACCACTATCGTAAACAGCTTCAAAGGCAGTCGCTAAATTGCAAGTTCCCATGTCTACTTGAAAGTCATGAGTAGTAAGAGTTTCGGCTAAAATTTTAGAAGCTTTAAATTCCTCGTGACCTAATTCAGGATTTTCACCAATATATTGACTAATTTTATAAAAGTCTGAACGCAACTGTTCAATTTCTTGATTGATTGTATTTTTCATGAGAAAACCTCCGTTATGTATAATCTAACTTATTTTAACAAAAGACAAAGATGTTTAGTAGGAAAGTGAAATGTTTTTATGTACAGCTATCGTTTTGTTATACTTTACCATGAATACATATTAAGTAAAAACTGAAGGAGCGATTCGATTTGAAAAATTTACAAAGTACAACGACATTACATAACGGTGTGAAAATGCCATGGTTTGGATTAGGTGTTTTTAAAATGAAAGAGGGAGAAGAAGCTGTTAGTTCAGTAAAGGAAGCGATCGAAGCGGGGTAT
>SKOL01000713.1 GCA_007120055.1 Anaerobacillus sp. | reverse complement strand
CAACGCCAAAGCAATTTCTGCCATATAAACGTTTGAAGAACGTTCAAGTGCTGTTAAATCATTGATTCTCCCCATTGTCGTATGTGAACTTATTCTAGTACCACGAATATCTATCGTTCGATCATTGATGATTTGCCCTGGAGATACAACCCCTGCTTCAAATCCAGTTAAAATAGTAGCTCCCTTTACTGCGGAACCCATTTCAAAACCATTATAAACGTTCCCTAATTCATAGGACGTTAACTCTCCAGTAGTATTATTTTCTCTAAAGCCTGACATTGCCAAAATTTCCCCTGTGTGCGGTTCAAGCATTAGTGCATAAGCTGCAGGGACTCCGACATAACCATCAATGGATCTCAACCGCTCAATTTCTTCTATTACAATTTGTTCGACAGATTGCTGAAGCTCCATATCTAAGGTTAAAACTAAATCATTGCCTCGTTGCCCAGGCGTTTCAATAGGTTGATCTATCAGACGCCCAGATCCATCAAGGACATGTTCTAAAATTTCTTTTTCGCCCCTTAATACATCTTCATACTGTTGCTCTAATTGGCTCGTTCCCACTTGGTCACTACGATAATACCCTCTTGATAAATAATAATCTACTCTATCTCTTTGAATCGAACCAACATTACCAAATATTTGTCTAAAACTATTTCCATATACGTAGTTCCTTTCCGCGTCCCTGATAATATCTACACCAGGCAACTCAGATAAATGTTCTAGAACCCTAGCCGCTTCCGGGTAAGTAACATCAGTTACCCGTTGAGGTGTATGAGCAAATCCCCTATCAAACTCCCTCTTTATAGAAATTATTTCCATATCTTCTGTTGATAATTGCTGTAAATACTCTTCTGTAATTCGATCAAGCTGCAAACGATAAACAGCCATATGGTCATTATCTAATTCAGCAATTTCTTCCTGACTGACAAGGTTAACTGCCTCTTCAGGGTGAGTCAAAATCCAGTAGTCTTTCATATCGCGTTCAGTGACTTTACTCGTGTCAACTTCAATTAATTCATTTAAGCGCCTTGCAACGCGAAGTTTTTCATCATTTGAAACATTCCTATTCGTATAAGTCAACATCAAGACTAGCCTATTTTCAACAATGGCATGGCCGTTCCGATCATACATAATTCCTCTCGGTGCTTCATTTTTTGCTATGACATTAACAGTACGTTCAAGTTTTTGTTGGTATTGTTCCCCTTGTACAATTTGAACAACTCCTAAACGTAATATAAGAGCAGAAAATAACAAAAAAACGACAAAGAAAAGAATATTTAAACGGATAGGTATATGAGTTTTTTTCTTTTTTTTGCTCATTTGAAACCTTCCCTTTCATAATTAAAGTTAAATCATATATCCACTATATTTTCATACAAAACCACCAAACGGTAGCACCACCATATAATATGGAAAAGGCGGGTGCTTTCCCTCACTTCACCTTGACCTTCTGACGAATCTCAGACGTTCGTTCGCAAAAGCACCCGCTTTTTTTTCATACAACCTCATCATAACGAAAGTACTTCCATTCCAACTAACCAACAAACTAACTATCCAACTTTTTTATTATACTAAAAAATATAAGAATAGACACCTACTAAATAGGTGCCTTTATTGAATATACATTTTAAAAATTTCCAAAAACACTTCGAAGCATTCGCCCCCACCAACTCAAGACTATAGAAGCATCATCGATTTAACCCACATGAAATTTTCAATTTTAAATTGTAAATTTAATTAAACAGTTGAACCATCATTATCTCCCTCACCTAGCTTTTTATTTCTAGGCAGTGAATATTCCTCTCCACCCTCGTCTGGCTTTTCAATATTCACTTTTCTAATGAATAAATAAAGGATTAAATGACCGGCTCCGAGTACTAATAGCAGCATCGGAATGCCTTTCTCTTCGTTAAATAATGTCACTGTCAAAAGGAACAATAAAATCGAAAATATTCGGCCACTATTTAAAAACAGCTCTCTAACCACAATATATTCGACCCGCATTTCCGCTGCCTTCCAGCCTTTTCCGATTACATCATAAGTTAAAGAGATATAAGGAACGAGTAAAATTGGATAAGAAATCGAAATAGCTACCCCGTACATAATTAACCTTGTAAAGTTAAGTTCAAACACGATTAAAAATATAGCTAAATATAAACCGATGCCACCTAATAATATAGCTTTTTTTCGAAAATGGGGTTTTATAAATCGGCCAACTATATAATAAGTAACAAAAGAAACGGCTGAAGCTACAAGGCCATATGTACCAATCGCTAACTCACTATTCGTTGCAATATACACCCAAACAACGATCACAAAAACAAAGGTCCCTTCACGCAAACCTTGAAAAAAGTGAGCATGCAAGATATGTCTCCAGTTCGGGCTATTTTTACGTTCCTTCAGAATTCTTTTAAAGTCAAAGGTTCCAGTAGCAGGACGGCGTTTTAAAAAGAAGCTTAAAATGACTGCTCCTACAAAAAGAGTAAGTGATATTCCGAAAATAACTTTATATCCGGTTAACTTCTCCATACTCGTTATTAAAAATCCCGCTAAAATTGGTCCAATCATTCCTGCAAACGATGTTACCAATCCTAAAAACCCATTAAAGAAATCTCTCGTTTCAGGCTCAGTTATTTCAAACGTTAATACATTGAAAGCAAGCCAGTAAAAACCGAAGCCAATACCAATCAATGCACCTAAAAGTAATAAGTAACTATTAGCTTTTTCTCCAAGAAATAACACTGTGAAAAAGAAAACGGATAGGAAGGATACTCCTAGCCGTAAAACAATAACTCTGTCAATTTTTTTCGCCCATCTACCGGCTAATATAAAAGTGATCGGTTGCATAACGACAGATGCTAAATTATAAAGCGCAATATGAGTAAATTCTCCAGATTGCTTCCATAAATAAACATTAACAAATGTGTTAGATAAAGCGATACTTAATGCATATAATCCACCAATGATTAAAAGTAGGGTTAAATCACGATTAACCTCTACCTCTCCTAAAAACTTTTTAAAAATTAGTTTCATTTCCGACGCCCCTTTACCATCTCACTCGTAGTTTGGCTCATATTTGCACCGTTATACGAAATAAATGATAAAAGCAACGCCTTTTTTCATACAAAACCACCATGAAGAGTCACCCTTCATCATCTAGATGGAAAAAGTTGTTGACGGTAAAGTCATGCTAGAACAACCTAACCAACAAACCGAATAACTACTAACCAACTTTTACATGTAAAAAGACTACTCAAAATTGAGTAGTCCTTGTTTAAATTATTTTGCTGCGTTGTAACGTTTTGCAACTTCATCCCAATTAACAACATTCCAAAAAGCAGAAATGTAATCAGGACGTTTGTTTTGATAGTTTAAATAGTAAGCATGTTCCCATACGTCTAAACCTAAAATAGGTGTTTTGCCTTCCATTACTGGAGTGTCTTGGTTTGGTGTACTAGTTACCGCAAGCTTACCATTATCGACAATTAACCAAGCCCAACCAGAACCAAATCTAGTTGCTCCCGCTTTTGCAAATTCTTCTTTAAATGCATCAATACTTCCGAAAGTAGAATTAATTGCATCTAGAAGTTCACCCGTTGGCTCGCCTCCACCATTCGGAGACATTACTTCCCAGAATAATGTATGGTTAGCATGGCCACCACCGTTATTACGTACTGCAGTACGAATGCCTTCAGGTAAAGCATCTAAGTTGCTGATTAATTCTTCAAGATTTTTATCAGCTAAGTCAGCATGCCCTTCTATCGCGTTATTTAAGTTCGTTACATACGTGTTATGATGTCTTCCATGGTGAATTTTCATTGTCTCTTCATCAATATGAGGTGCTAATGCATCAAATGCGTAAGGTAATTCAGGTAATGTAAACTTTGCCATTATAAATTCCTCCTTGAGTTTCCAAAAATTAATTTTTGTAAATGAATTTCATTTAAGTAAATACATGTTTTAATTACTACTCTTTCCACAAGTATTATACTGTTAATTCCTACATTAGCAGATTTACCCTTTCCTTTCAAATAATAAACCTCGACTTTTATATTTTGGTTTATGTAACTACCGCCAATGCTTTTTCTAGTTTTTAAACCCTCTTTTACAATACCCAAAAATTAGCTTAAATATGAAAAGATTTTTAGCATTTTTTCGGTGTTTGACTTTTATAAATATATAGACATGCTTTTTTCAAATTATGAACTGCAATTTATAGTAAAAAACGAAAGGAGGAAACTATGAATGAACTGGGTTGAAGCACTAATTTTAGGCATCGTTCAAGGGTTATCTGAATTTCTTCCTATTTCTAGCTCTGCCCACCTTGTCATTGTTCAAAAGCTACTCAATATCCAAGTAGAGGGGAATCAATTAGAATTTGAAGTATTATTACATTTTGCATCCTTACTTGCTGTGACGATTTATTTCCGAAAAGATATATTCAATATTTTAAAAGGCTTTTTTACTTATTTACTTAAAAAGGATAAAAAATATAGGACAGAATATCGCTTCGGATGGTTAATCATATTTGCTACGATGATTACAGCAATTTTAGGGAAGCTATTTGAAGATGTACTTGGGAGAAATATAACAAGTCCTGCAACCATTGGAGTTTCATTAATAGTAACAGGACTTTTTCTCATACTCATTGAGCATGGTGTAAAGCCTGGGCATCGGACTGTAAAAGAAATGACATGGAGAGACGGATTAATCGTCGGTTTCGGCCAAGCACTAGCTGTGTTACCAGGAATATCTAGGGCAGGAAGTACATTAGTAACAGCCTTATGGTGTGGTCTTGAAAAACAAACGGCAATCCGTTATTCATTTTTACTTTCGATACCACTTATTTTAGGAATATCTATTGTGGAAATTCCAGAAATGTCCCCACTATACTTCGAATTATATTTTTATGAAACATTAATTGCGTTTGTGGCGAGTTTCCTTTTTGCAATTATCGGTATAAAATGGCTAATTTCTATGGTAAACAAAACGAAACTTTCATACTTTGCCGTTTATTGTATTTGCTTAGGAATTATCGTCTGGTTATTTATTCATGATTCTCAAGTTTTTTAATCGCCATTTTATGGGTAAAAACTTGATTTTTACTGAACATTTTTAGTCGTCCATTCACATAATCAATATTTAAT
>SKOL01000111.1 GCA_007120055.1 Anaerobacillus sp. | reverse complement strand
TTTAGACCGAGAAAGTACTGCAGGTAAGGGTTCTCAGCTACTTGTTCGACTGTTTCCTGATCGCTTGTTCCAAGGCGTTCCTTGATAATCAAAGCACCCAGGGCCATACGAACAGGATAGGGACGTGCGCCTTGATGGACATCTCCGAGTTGATCTTTATACATCTGTTCGACTTTATGCCAAGGGATGAGGGCTGTTAATCGAACCCAACGGTTATTGGCCGAGAGTTTTCCACCAAAAGGAAGGAAGAAGTCATCAGGAAGAATACATTGATCTTCAGAGTGATCGTACATGATGAATCGCCTCCAAGTGCAAGGTAATTTACATACACATCCGTCTTTTCCTTGCACTTAGCTTCGATATTTGTCGCTGAAAATCCTTTTATATCAGCGAAAAACAAGTTATTCAGTATCCCCCAATTAATGATTCGGAATTTCGCACTTCCGGCTCTATTGCGATGCAATATTCATTTACATTGTTTGAAAGTAACTACTCATAGTTAAATGCTTCAGCAGGTTGTAAATTGGATGCTTTTCGAGCAGGTAAGACTCCGAAAAATATTCCTGTTCCTACAGAAAATAAGAGACCAATCCATACTGCGTGTATGGAAATTAGAAAAGGCCACCCTAACATTAGAGAAGCGATTAACGAGATTCCTATGCCTAATATAGTTCCGATTATTCCCCCAATAAAGGCTATAACAACAGCTTCGATTAAGAATTGAACAAGGATCTGCGTTTTAGTAGCACCAAGAGATTTACGTATCCCTATTTCTTTTGTTCTTTCTGTAACCGACACTAACATAATATTCATCACTCCTATTCCACCTACAAAAAGTGAAATACTTGCAATACCTGCAATAATAGCTGTCATGATCCCAGTGATTTGACTTATTCCTCTGGACATCTCTTCTATGTTCACGACTTGAAAATTTGTTGTGTTATGAAGTCGGTTTAATTGGTTGATAGCTGCATCACTGACTGATTCTATATAATCTATATTAGATACTTGAAGAGATACTTCATTAATTTCTGCTAATCCGTATAAATTCCTCCAAGTATTAGCAGGAATGTACAATTCGCTTAATCCTAAAGAAAATAGCCCCTCACTATCTTTCAACACACCTATAATTTCAATGGGCTGAGCATTTACTTGGATAACCTTTCCTACCCCATCACCATTAAATAATTGCTTGTTCAACGTGTTAGTAATAAAAGCAACTCTGTTAGCGCTTATAAAATCTGAATCTAAGAAAAATTGTCCGGCAGATAAATCCATGGAGTTAATTTGAGAGTATGTTTGATTGATACCGTGTACTGTAGCTTCAACTCCCTCTTCGCGATAAAAAACTTTTTCTAAACTTGAAAAAGATGTAATAACCTCTTCTACGTTGTCAATGTCTTGTAATGATTCGATACTTTCTTCAGTGAAAAAACTTTTTTTCCAAATATCTGGATTCGATTGAATTTCTTCATCCGTAGGTTGGTAATAAATATCAATAATATTTTCATTACCTGTAAATTGTGATTTCAACATTCGATCTCCACCTTGCCCGATGGAAACAATTGCAATAACTGAACTTATACCGATAATTATGCCAAGCATTGTTAAAAGTGATCTCATTTTATGAGCAAAAATAGAGAAAAGAGCAATGCGAATATTTTCAGTTATATTCACGTTAATTTTCTCCCCCTTCTTTATCTTGGCTTAATGTTCTGAAGAAGGCTAGATGACGTTAGTAATCCTTCCATCTTCAATAGTTATCTTTTTATCAGTAAACTTAGCTATTTCGGGATCGTGTGTGACGACAACAATAGTAGTCCCTTTCTTATTAAAATGCTGAAGTAGGTTCATTATTACTATGCTGTTTTTCGAATCAAGAGCTCCAGTAGGTTCATCTGCTAAGATAATAGATGGGCTGTTTACTAATGACCTAGCAATAGCTACTCGTTGTTTTTGTCCACCCGATAATTCTGTAGGTAAGTGCCACATACGCTTTTCCATTTCTAGCATTTTTAATAAAGTAGTCGCTTTCTGGATCCGCTCTTTTTTACTTAAACCATAATAAATCATTGGTAATTCTACATTTTTTATAGTGCTTAATTTTGGCAACAGATGAAATTGTTGAAAAATAAAACCGATTTTTTCATTTCTAATCTTTGCAAGATTATTATCTGTGAGGGTGGTAACACTCTTATCTTCGAAAAGATATTCTCCTGTAGAAGGACGTGTTAAACATCCTATAATGTTCATTAACGTTGATTTTCCAGATCCAGAAGGGCCCATGATTGAGATACATTCTCCCAAACGAATGTCAAGATTGATATCTTTTAATACGTGTATATTTTCCTCTCCAATTTGATAATTCATTCCGACGTTTCTTAAACTAATCATTTCTAATCACTTCCAATTTACCATCATGAATTATTTCATGGTTGATAATAACAGGATCACTTTCTGTAATTCCCTCTAATACTTCAACATGCCCTCTAGTTACTATCCCTTCTTCAATAATTCTTTCTTCTGCTTTTCCTTCATGGTGTAAATAAACTTTGTAATTATCATCTACTTGAACAACGCTTTCTATAGGTAAAGCTAGTGTTTCTTTGTTCTCAACTTCAATGTTCAATCTCATTTCAAATCCTTTCCTAAAATCCAAAGACGCTTCTTCCAACCCCACTTTTATAGGATATTCAGATAATTGAGTTGAACTTTCTTCTTCTGAAATAGCTCCCGGAACCTCTGATATATATTGAATTTTTCCAATCCATTCCTCACCAATTATTGCATCACTCGAAACTATAACATTTTGTCCTTGAGTGATTTGTAACAAATCATATTCTGATACGACTCCATCCACTATATATTCTTCAGATAAGATTGTCATTATCACTTCACCCCCTTGAGGGTCCCCGTTCAGTACTTGAAAATCATTGATATGAACAATTCCCGTAACCGGGCTCAAATATTGTAAATTTGAAATGCTATTCTCTACATTTTCTTTATCAGCCAGAGATCTACGCAGATCTATATCTATTAAATCTTTGTCCATATTAAGCTGATACAATTGAAGTATTAACTCTTCTCTTTGATTCTCATAGGAGTCAATAGCATTTACGCTTTCTGACTCGGCTCTTTCCAAAGTATTTTCTACATCCTCTAATTGTTCTTTTAGATTAATTTCTTCTTCTTCTAATTGATCAATATGTAAATAATGGGACTCAATATCTAAATCTAAATGATAAAGTTCTCTTTGTAGCTCTTGATCATCCAAGGTAAATAGAGGATCTCCTTTTTCTACTCTTTGTCTATCTCTCACATTAAATTTTTTAAATTCACCATCTGTCGCCAAATAATAAATATCTGTTTCATCTGCGTAATTCAAAATGCCTGAAATAAATATATGTGAAGATAAAGATTTACTCTCTAAGTTGATAATTTCAACATCTGTATCATTAAAGGAACTGTTCTGCCAAGCATTAAAGGATATGAGACTCAAAACTCCTATAATAACAAGTAAACTCAACATTAGTTTTCTCACAGATCGATCCCCCCCCCACTTTAATTTTACTTTTTTTGTTTATTCGAAAAAATTACAATGACAGTAGATAATAACAAAGCACCAAACAAGCCTGCTATAATTTCCAAAGTATATATCTCCTTTCTTTAATTAGGAAGATTTAGTATGGTTATTTTTAGATAATCTATATGTTACAAGAAGGCAGTAAGTAAGTGAGTTTAAAACTGGGTATCCAAAAAGCCACATTACTTCTAGCCATTGCGGAGAATCCATCGATCGTATATAAATAAATACCAGCATATAAATAACAAGGTGTGTTATCCAAAACGTAGGAGAGACAACATTTCGCTTGATTTTTGTAATAAGTTTTTGACTAGAGCTATCATTAAACATCATGCTCCGCCCCCTTATAAATTATTTTCAGCTATTAATGTTCCTTTATCTACTTTGAATACCTTATTTGCCACCTCCCTTACATAAACTATTTCATGAGTTGTAAACAAAATTGCCCCTTTATAATTTTTCATAAGTTCAGTTAAAGTTTTGGTTGTTTCTATATCTAAAGTATTGAAAGGTTCATCTAAAATAACTAGATTAGGTTCGTGCATAAATGCTGAAATAATTTGCACTTTTCTTTTCATACCACTTGATAATTCTTGAATTGGCTTATCTAGAGAATCAGAAATATGTAGCCTCAACCCGAATTCTTCAATTTTTTTATTAATTTGATGCATGCCATATAAAGCAGAAATAAGTGTAAGGTTCTCTCTAACTGTTAATTTTTCGTAGAAGAAGTGTTCTGCTCCCATGTAACCAATTTCTCTCTTAACATTTGGATCCTCCCAAATATCAATTCCGTTAAATAATATTTCTCCTTTATCAGGTTTGATTATTCCAACTATTGTTTTTAAAAAGGTTGTTTTCCCTGCGCCATTTTCACCCAAGATTGCGATTCGTTCCCCATCGTTTATTTCAAAAGAAACATTCTCAAGAAGAGGCTCTTCAACTTTATACCTTTTCGCTACATTTCTCACTTTTAAACACAAAATATTAGTCTCCTTCACAGCAAATCTTTATGCTCATATTTTACACTCAATTTATACCTAGCAATATATGTTACACCGTATACGATACAAGTAGTAATTAAGATAAATAAAGAACTAGTAAGGTATATTTGTAAAAAAGGTAGATCGATAACAACCAAGAAAATAATAGGAATTATGCTTATTAACAATAAAAATTGAACCAATCGATCATTTACTTGACTTTGAACTATATCATTCTCTAAATAGTCTTCTGCCTCACTAAAATGTTGCCTATTAAAATGAGGCGTTGCAAAAGAAGGAAGGGTCATTAAATGGGGAACGCAAATGGCATTCATTAAGACAATACTTAAGACAAAAATAACTTCGTACCAAGCAAGGGGTATGATGAGAAGTAATAAAGTTGTCATAATAATACATTCAAAAGATCCAATTACTCGCTGAATAGCAATTTTACTTTTATATAATTGATACAAATTTGTATTAGTTATTCTATAAAGTTCAATAACCCTTCCATCCCCATCAAATCTAAATAAACTCGGAAAGAGGCTAACAGTATCAAAAGCATCTCTTGACATAGAGTTAAATAA
>SKOL01000541.1 GCA_007120055.1 Anaerobacillus sp. | reverse complement strand
CTTTCTTCCGCAATGGATATTTTTCTCAAAAACCCATTGTCACATATAATCTACCTCATGTAACGACAAACTTAATTCCTAAAATGTTAAAATCCGCCGCCATTGGAAATGGCGGCGGACATTATAGCAACTTTTGAATTAGTTGGAGGTATTGCTTTGATCCTTGGTATTGGAACACGAGTTGTTTCTGGATTGATCGGACTTATTATGGTTGGTGCCATTTTTAAAGTGAAATTAGAAGCAGGATTTTTAGATGGTTACGCTTACGACCTTGTGTTACTTATTGTAGGTGTTTACCTAGTTTTAAATGGAAGTAAGTTGTATTCTCTTGAACATTATTTCTTTAAAGGTCAAAAAAATAAAGATTCAGTAAAAGCAGCATAATTATGATGCAATTCCTAGATACAACAGAAAAGGAGGAACTAAAGATGTTACCATCACTATTTGTTGCGCACGGAGCACCATTACTTGCAATTGAGGATAATGACTACACTCAGTTTTTAAGTCAATTGAGTAATAAATGGACAAAACCTAAAGCTATTGTATTGTTTTCAGCACATTGGGAATCTCCTATTCAAAAAGTGAGTAAGGTTGATGAATTTGAAACAATTTATGATTTTGGTGGTTTTCCTCAAGCTTTATACGAAATAAAGTATCCAGCTAGAGGGGAACATTCCGTTACCCAAAAAGTAATAGATTTGTTTCGAAATCAGGGAATACCTTGTGAAATAGATACAAAACGTGGTTTAGATCATGGAGCATGGGTAGTTCTTAAGTTGCTCTATCCAAATGCAGATGTCCCGGTTATTTCTATGTCTGTTAATTCAAATTTGTTGCCAACTGAGCAATATAACATTGGAAAGTTACTATCTCAATTAAGAAAAGAGGACATTTTGATTATTGCTAGTGGGGGTACGGTTCATAACCTTGGAGCATTAAAAATGGGTAATGAGGATGGAACAATCGATCAATGGGCACTGGATTTTGATACATGGTTAGAAGATAAACTAGCAAGATGGGATTTAAATGCTTTATTCAACTACTCTTCTATAGCGCCAAATGCTGAACTTGCCGTTCCACCTTATGGAAATGAACATTTTATTCCTATCTTTTATGCAATGGGTGCAGCGGAAGATAATAAGAGAGCAACATTATTACATCGAAGTTATCGATATGGCAATCTTAGTCACAGTGTTTGGCAGTTTGGAGAATTGAAGTAAAAGAGCATTATCAAAATGACCAATAACCAATCCTAGTCGGCTGGTTTGTCCTCGTCATCCCAAGCTTAGTGGAATTGAATACTGGTTCTTTATATTCTTTAGGCAGATCATTTGCTTTTGCAAAACAATCTAATTTGTAATTATCTCGAATCAAAGATAAATTAATTTGAGATAAAGTATATATTTTTAATTCTTTCACAAACTAGAATAATAAAATGAGGGAAAAGAAAGGAAGTAAAAAAATGGAAAAAATATTGTATATTACGGCACATCCACATGATGATACTCAGTCTTACAGTATGGCAGTAGGTAAAGCCTTTATTGATACCTACAAAGAAGCAAATCCCAATGATGAAATTGTGAATGTTGATCTTTATAAAGAGAATATTCCTCAAATAGATGTAGATGTTTTTAGTGGCTGGGGGAAACTCCAATCAGGAAAGGGATTTGAAGAGCTTTCAGTAGATGAAAAGACAAAAGTAGGTCGATTATCAGAACTATGTGAACAATTTATTTCAGCTGATAAGTACGTATTTGTTACGCCTTTGTGGAATTTTTCTTTTCCACCAGTATTAAAAGCTTATATTGATTCAGTTTCTGTTGCTGGAAAAACATTTAAATACACAGAACAAGGTCCAGTAGGTCTATTAACTGATAAAAAAGCTTTACATATACAAGCTCGTGGGGGGATTTATTCAGAAGGACCAGCTGCTCAAATGGAAATGGGTCACCGCTATTTAAATGTTGTAATGCAATTCTATGGAGTCCCTTCGTTTGAAGGATTATTTGTAGAAGGACATGCAGTAATGCCAGATAAAGCACAAGAAATAAAGGAAAATGCAATTGCACGAGCTAAGGATCTAGCTCATACATTTTAAATTTACAAAGGGAGCCAGCGAATTTTGGCTCTTTTTCAATGCTGTTCAACAATAACAAGAACAAACAAAGCTATTTACAACACAGTACAGATATAATGAAAATCTCAGTAAGAGACGGTTACACCATTAGTAACCGTCTTTCTACTTGTGTGCCAGGCATAGCAACTATCTTGGTGGTGAAAGTTCACTGTGGGGTACATACACATCGACCAACCACTAAGGAAACGTAAGGTACTTATCGTGAGGTAAGGGCTAGAGGAAGCGTGGAATAAAATCTTGTCTCGACGAACAGAAATCTGATACCAAGGCTTTATAAAGGGATGAGGCTCTAAGAAAGTCAAAGTCCAAAAGATGTGTGTAACTTTATAGAGTAAATCAGGCGAGTAAAAGAGGAAAGATAGCTGTATTACCCTAGGAGGACTTGCGGATGTATATACTGATTACATTTGGTTTGCAGTACAATACAATGATACTGACAATTGAGTTTTTTTTAAAACTTTTGGTACATATAAATTTCCAAGTTATCCAAACAATAAAATGAATTTCAATCTTAAAAGCACAGGGAGGAAAAGGGTGATGTTTTTAGTTTGGATTATTATAGGCTTACTAATGATTGCACTAATTTTTATGCCAAAAAAAATTAACTGTTAGAGAAAACATCATAATTGCTCCAATCGTAGGATACTTTGCTTGGGTTGCCCATATTTTAATAGGAGTAAAGTTAGATTTTTTGGATTTCGGTCCAACAAAATAAGTAGAATATACTGATTATGCTCTAGTGTCATTAGTTCCAGCATTACTAGCAGTCTTATACTTAAATTTTACAAACAATAAAAAGTATCTAATATATGTAATTATTTCTACGATATTAACTTTTTTAATTGAATTTATGTTATCAAAAGTTGGTTATATGAAACATGATGAGTGGAAGATATGGTATTCGATTCCTGTATATTTTGTAGCATATTTAGTATTACATTTTGGTTTTAATAAAATTATTAAAAGACATTTTGATTAGCTAAGTTAACTATCTCTTAAAAGATTTGTCTAGGATTAGCTTTTATTAAAGAGTAGGTATTTCTTTAACGGATGCTTATGTTGAACAAAATCAACTAATAACACAAAGTCATTTGTTTCGTGGTAGACTCTTACTACGAAGCAACCTATTAAGATTTCTTCATTCACTTATATGAAGAGGGAGTTCTATTTTTATAATATGAAGCATCAGGATGAAACGAAACTCCTTGAAACATAGATAATAGCTACCTTTAATACATTATTTAACTGAAAATTGTCCATTATAAGTACAATGATATATTTGAAAGTTGGTAAGAATATGGAGAGAATAGCAACATGGAATGATGTAGTTCAACTGCGACGACAATTAAAAGATACAAATTTAGAATATTATTTGAACGAAAACTTATTTTCATTTGGATGGTGGCTTCTCCTATTAACGATGATAGGACTTATAGTACTTTGGATTATTCTCGTAGATAAAAATAGGATCATTGAAATTGTTACATTTGGACTAATGATAACTATAAGTGCGGTAATATTGGATGTAATAGGGGTCTCATTAATGCTCTGGGGCTATCCGAATATGTTGTTACCACTTGTACCACCTATATTTACCATAGACGTCGGACATATACCTATTTTTTATATGCTTATATATCAGTATTTTAATAAATGGAAGTCATTTCTAATTGCTATGACATTAACTTCTTTTACCTTTTCTTTTGTTTTTGAACCAATAACGGTATGGCTACGAATATACGAAACACACCAATGGAAGTATATTTATTCATTCCCAATTTATATTTTCTTGGGTGTATTATTTAAATGGATAATGATTAAATTGAAAAAAATTGAAAAAATTGAAAATAGATGAGGGAAATTAAACTTTGATACTTAATGGTTATAATCCTCCACCTTAAAGCGTATCGTAGAGGGTAACTTTTAATCAGATGGAGGGGCAATTCTATCTGATTACTCGATGTTTCAGCTTGCAGAAGGTCAATGGAGCAATTATCGAATAAAGTATTGGATCGACTTATTCATTCGCTACAAGGTTACTGGGGCAAAAGGCCATTCCTCGATAAATATACGGAAGTTTATCTAAATGAATTGCTTTAACTGACAACTTACATATTCGAAAAGAGGGATGTGGAATGGCAAAGGTTGTTTTTGGGTGAAGAGAACACAGCCGTTGCCACCCTCTGCCTTTAAGCCACAATCACTTCACAAACTCCAATACATTATTTGCTTGCCCTTTTTTCGTCGCAAAAATGGCTCTTAACTTTTCAATCGGTTCCATGGTATCGGCAAAAAGTAATGTGGAAAGATAAAATTCGCCGCCGTTTTCATTCATGAAATAATCAAGGCGGCGATCGTCATAGTCTGGGTTCATGATTTGATAGTACATCCCTAATCGTAACATTTCATGCATTTGTCGATCTTCATCATCACTCACGTCTGCATGGTATAAATACTTTGAGCCATCTGATAATGATTGAATCACACCTAACCCTAACGCAACCGGCAAACTAATGTTAATAGAAGGACCAACGTCATACACAAATTCAACAAGTCCCTTAAAAAAGACAGTTTCTAAAACATGTTCGTTTGATAAATCCATGTCCTCTTCATAAGGCATATATATACAATCTTCATCTATTGTAAATTTTGATATAATGACAAAATCCTCGTTAAGCTCCGCTCCATTTAGTTTAACTCGTTCTAAATTTTTCTTACCCATTCTCATTCTCCTTTTAGGTTTCAAATTATTGGTGAAAATTTAGTGCCTACTTGTATCTATAAAAGAGCAAAGAGATATCACACGGAATGGATACTATTTGTATTTGGTAATATTCACCTGGTACTCTGCGAAAGTTTTTCTTTTATAATAAAAGGTAATCACATGTCTTATGAAGAGAGTGAAAACAATGACTTCTGAAAAAGATAAAGAGATTGCACGTTTAACACGAGCGATTAAGTTAGAAACAGATGATAGATTAAAAGAAAAATACATAAAAAGAAAAGCAGCCATTGAAAATGGAGAAAT
>SKOL01000462.1 GCA_007120055.1 Anaerobacillus sp. | reverse complement strand
TAATAAAAGCGATAGTGCCGCCAGAGACACCTGGAACAACATCTGCTGCTCCCATAGCGATCCCTTTTAAAAATGTGCTGAGATAATTCATTATACTGACCTAAAGGTGGCTATTGAGCGGTGGAGAAGTATAGCGAAGTTTGTTTATTTGTCCTAGAGGCTGTTGATTTTCGCTTTACATAGTTCATTCAGCAATAGATTAGCACTAAAGTATTAGATTCTACTAATGTAATGCTTGCGAGTGAATTCTCAATTTGAACAGGTGTTTATATAAGTTTTTTTGTCTAATCCTGACCGAAGTTTGTTTGGGGCGGTACAGTATCGGCCTCTTGACGTAGTTCTATTAACTGACCTCACAAAGCATCGATTTTACTGAAAAGTTATTAAATAAACTGGAGCTAGTGAGTATTTAAAAATAATTCTTAATACTCACTTTGGTGTTACTTGATATGAAGATGTTTATAAATTAAATAGGATCATTTTATAATAAGGTCTTTAAGTTTTCATTTTCACCCTCTATCGACTTGTCTAAGCAATTCATTCGCTTTTTGTACAGCCCTGCGAGCATTAGTTCCCTCGCGATTTTTAAGTAAAATATCTGAAAGTTTTAGATACTTATCTGCTATTTTGAATCGAACATCTGAGATATCACTAAAATCAGAGGGAAGTTTGGTTGCTAATTTGTTTAATTCAGTTACGAGTCCATCAAGAGTGTTAATACTTGATGCATTTTCAATTCGGCGATATAACTCTTCTAATGCATCCTTGTATAAGACTCGTGCTGCATCATATGGATAATCGACAGGTCTCCCTTTTTTCTTTTCAGTAAGATATAAACTCATTTTTTCAATAGCGTCTTTCATCTGATTACTTAGAGATAAGTTCTCTTTGTGTTGTTCAAAAGAAGTAAAGAAAACATTTCCTATATTAAGTAGTTTTTTTAAAGCTAAAGCATCTTGCTGAGCAAGAGCTTTTTTTAGATTTTTACCAAATATATCACTAGCTAAAGGTGAAGGAGTAAAAGGATAATCTTTATTAATTTCATTTAAATCATAGTATAAATCTAAAACGGATTTCCCATCGTCAAGAGATTCATAGCTAGCTTTTTCTAATGCTGAGTTTATTTGTCTTTCTATTGCTAGTAAAGTTGAACGTTTGCTGGATTTTATATCTAGGCTTAATAATTCAAGACGATGAGAATCAGGAAAGTAATTTTCAGCATTTTTGAGAACTAATTCTATTTTATTGTAATCCGGAAACTTATTATCATTCTTATTAATTATGTCATCAATTTTGCTTTCAAAATAATTTAGCAATGCTGTTTGGTTATGACGTAATAGCCCCTCACGTACAATAGGTTCAAGTTTATCTGAATTAGTTAAGGTGAGAAATTTTTCTGGTGGAGTATTAAGTAAAGTCTGCTGATATTTTATATCGTTGTTTCTTTGATCTATAATTTTATTAGCTGAGGATATTTTCCCCTCATAATAATTAATCAATATTATGGTTATACTTAATGCTAAGATGGCTGATATACTGACTGCTATTTTTGGTTTTAGCGTAAAATTCAAACTGTCTTTTAGTTTTTTAGCGGATAAAAAGGTATTATCCTCAGGATAGGATAGAATTTTTTTAATCGGTCTCCAAGCATAAAAAGGTAAGGAATTTGGTTTTGCTAAATTTAATTTTTCCTTTAGCACTATATCTACGGGTTTACGGTTATAAGGATGTTTACAACTAATCAGCTCGTATGCTATGCAAGCAAATGCAAAAATATCATCCTCACGTTTTGGTTTATTGCCTTTTAGAATGTTAATAGAAGCATAGTTAGGAGTATACCCTAAAAGATTATGAGCATCAGCGATTTTTTGAGCCGCATACTGGTCTTGGTTAGCTCTTTCCATGTTAGAAACACCAAAATCAAGAATTTTTACATTGCCATTGGATTCAAGCATGATATTGGCTGGTTTTAAATCTGCATGTACAATATTAAGCGAGTGTGCATAGCTAATAGCATCTAAAACTTGATTGAAAATGATTATTGCTTTTTTAAATGGTAAACCTGTGGGACGAGAACGCTGAATAAGTTCTTCAATAGTTTCACCATCTAAATATTCCATTACTATGAAATAAATTTTATTATCAACTCCAAAATCAAATACACGGATAATGTTGGGATGACTTAAAGTTTGTGTATGTTGAGCTTCGCGTATGAGCATTCGAGTTGTCTCTGGTTGGTCAACATATTCTCTTTGTAATACTTTGAGAGCAACATAAGGAGACTCAGAACCTGAAGACTCTAGGACTTTATCTTTTGCTCTGTAAACGTCGCAGAGTCCGCCATGACCAATTAGCGCCTCGATAACATATCTTCCCTTAACTAAGTGACCCGCAGATAATATTGAACGAGAAACTGATTTTTCAGATGAATCTTGCTTTAAGTGTTCTTTGTTATCATTATCGTCTTTTATGTCAATAACATTTGGTTTAATGACGTTTAACTCAGAATTTTGATTGTTATCTGGAATTTCATCTAACTTTTGAGAAATGCAAATGGTATTATCTCTATGCTCATTTTTTTTTTCTATATTCTTATTTTTGATACTGTCTATGTTTCTTATTTTAGTTTGTATTATTTGAGTTTTATCTCCATTCTTCAGTTGTTCCTTATCTTCATTTTTGTCAATTATCATGTGTTCTCTCCTGCCTCTAAACAGAGCTTGCTATAGTCCCTGACACGTTTAAAAATAGAGCTTGATTAAAATAAAATTCTCACTAGTTAACAGAGATTAGGTGAAATATGAAACAATAAATTATAAAAATTTGATCTTGGTTCTATATTTAGCTTTGTAGGTTAACTTTGAATTGAATTGAATCTGAAATGATTCATTATTCGCCTATCTATAAGCTGAGCGATAGCTATCCTATTACTGACTTTATTATCAATGGGCTGATTTGTATCGGTCCGTAGTGCGTTAGGTTAAATTTAATAAAACAAGATTCTGATGAGATTAGAGGTTAACATGGATTTAGTTCTTTCCATTACCAGTTTTCACAAGTTTACACCTGAGTTAAAAAGTGTTTATACGCTTTCTGCCGAGGATGAACACGGCTCTATTAAGTTTGGTCGAGCTGACACTTGTGACTGGATCTTGCCTGATCCAGAAAGAATTATCTCAGGTGTTCATGGTGAGATCTCAAAATCCGGAAGTAGCTACTTGTTGAGGGATTTATCAACTAATGGCATTTTCATTAACAAATCAGTGAGTCCTATCGGAGCCGGCGTTGAAATCACACTTACTCATAGAGACACTATCAGTTTCGGTGATTATGAAATAGAAGTCTCTTTAATCAAAAATCAGTCAGAATTATCATTAGATAAAAATGCTATAAGCTCATCCTCTCATACGTTATCGCCTAGAGATTGTTTAAAAAAATCGGTTGAAATTGGGCCAATGAATAACATGGATTTCGGTTTTGATGCAAACTTGTTTTTATCTCAGGAAGAGGCTACAAGTATTTTACATGAGCCAGAGATTGGTGGTATAGAAGACTTTTTTGATACAAAATCAGTAAGTAACAATATGGAAATCTGCTCTGCCAATGAAGAAGAACAATTGCCACTATTTAGAAAAATTGAGAAGCAATCTGATTTAAAATTAGATGGTTTGTTAAATGCATTTCTCTCTGGTGCTGGTATTAATAAAAATTTAATACCAGATATAGATAAAGAAGTGTGGTTTAAAGAATTGGGTAGATCTTATGCCTTAATGTTGGATGGGCTAATGAAAACATTACACAATCGTGCTAAGTTTAAACAAAAAAATAGATTAAACCATACAGCATTCCAGCAGTCAGAAAATAATCCATTAAAATTTTCAGCAAACATCGATGATGCAATACATAATTTATACAATAGAAAAAGTGCAAGCTTCCTAGCTCCTGAAGTAGCAATAAAATCTGCATTTCAAGATATCGAATATCATGAAAAAGCGATGATTAACGGTGTTCATGGTGCTGTTTCTGGGGTTATGAAATTACTCGATCCCCAAAATATATCTGAACAAGCTATTCAGAAAGAAAACCTTTTATTCAACATTAGACTTCATAATAATAAAAATAATTGGAAAAAATATGAAAATATTTATGAAAAATTAAACAATGATTTGGATATAGAGGACCAAGAAAGGTTTTATTTGGAAGATTTTTCAAAAGCATATGAGATGGCAATTAAAAATATAGAAGGATAGTAATGTGAAAATTGTAATGAAATTTTTATCAATAGTGTCTATATCATTGTTAGTTGGATGTAGTGTAGTAAATATGATAGTCCCACCTTATAGCAAGGTGGAGGTTATAGCTGGAGACAATATAAACCCAGATATGAATGGGCGCCCTTCGCCAGTGGTAATCCATATCTTTGAACTCACATCTGATACGCTATTTAAAAATCAAGGTTTTTTTTCTCTTTATGAAAATTCCGATGAATCTCTTGGTCCTGATATGATTTCGAAAACTGAAATGTCATTATCACCTGGACAATCAGAGCTGTATAGATCAAGCATGAAGCCTGGAGTTGAGTATATTGGAGTAATTGTAGCTTTTCGTGATATAGAAAATGCAAATTGGCGAAAAGTTATTAGAGTAGATCGAACAGGTTATAAAAAATATACGCTTTTGTTAGATGAATTGACGTTAGCAATCAAATAAAGATAAAGAAAATATCATTGGCAGGTTAATAAATGAGTGTATATTCAACTATGGTCTGGAGTGAAGGGATGTTTTTACGTCCGCAACACTTTCAACAACAAGAACGTGCTCTAGCTTACGAATATCGTGGGCTTGCAAAGCTTACAAGTAATTATTCTAGGGGTGTTGAACACATTAGTTTTGATACGGCTTTATTAAAAGAAGGTCAAGTACTTTTAAGTAAATTGACGGCTATTTTACCAGATATGACATTAGTTGTAATTCCAGAGAAAGATTCTTCTCCTTTAGCTGTATCTGTCGAATGTCATACTGAAAACACTTTGATACAACTTGCTGTTCCCGTTGAAAAACTACAAGGAAAAAACATTTCCTCTGCTGAAGATAGACAAGTTACACGATATAAATTTATCGAGTCGAATATTACAGATAACGTTTTAGGTATAGATGAAGAAATTGTGCAATTAGC
>SKOL01000360.1 GCA_007120055.1 Anaerobacillus sp. | reverse complement strand
GTTGGTATTTCCCACCTCTATTATATGCAGACATGGTACCTGCAATGTTAGAGGCAATGCCGACGTTCTTTGATTATCAGTATGGTCCCAAATGGTATTTTGCTATTATCCCTGCATTTACCTTAGGGGCGTTAGGACTACCTCACTTAGCGATGCGTGTTTATACTGCCTCAAGTTTAAAAAGTGCCCGTGAAGCAATGATTTGGTTTGCACTAGCACTGGGGATCGTTTTTGCTTCTACGTATACGATGGGATTTGCCGGCGTATACTTCGAGCAATCTACAGGAACGATCATTGGCGCTGGAGATGCTGATAAATTAACGATCATTTTAAACTTAGTTTATAATCCAGAGTGGGTTACAGCTTTAGTAATTGCCGGTGCGATCTCTGCTGGTTTATCAACAATTAGTGGAAACTTATTAGCAATTGGAGCATTAATTTCCCAAGATATTGTTACAACTTTAAAGCCTAACTTAACGAATAAGACAAAGTTACGTTTAGGATATATTTCGATTTTCGTTGGTGGTGTTGTCAGTGTCTTGTTAGCTATAAACCCGCCTGCCTTCCTCATTGTTAGTATTTTGTGGGCATTTGGATTAGCCGGTTCAACCAATGCTCCACTCATTATCATGGGAGTTTGGTGGAAGGAAGCAAATCGATATGGGGCCATTGCTGCATCGTTAATTTCTGGTATCGTTTATGTTGTCATATCCCCGTTCGTGTTCCCAAGTATAGTTGTCAGTGGGCATGCTTTAACTGATAGTATGGGAATTTCAGGGGCAATGTTAGCTATACCGCTAAGTTTCATCTTATTAATTGTATTCTCTTATATTACGAACCGTATTCCTGCTTTAAGAAATGATGCAGAAACTAAAGAAGTTCATAGCTTAGTTGAAAGAATTCACGGCTGGAGTGACATTAATCCGAAGCGTTATAACAGTAATGCAGGAGCGTTTATTATTACATTCCTTAGTGCAGTCGTTTTAGTATGGGCAATCATGCCGTGGAATTTATAAGTAAAGAAGTGCGTATAAAGTTTTTAACGTGTTAATAATTTCATATTTTTAAGAAAAGTCTGGACAATCAAAATTAACAAAGATACAATTTTAATAGAACTGACGCAGGAGTACTGTGCTTCTGCGTCACTTCTTTTTACTCGTCTCAACATTACATTATTGATTTAGGAGGGGAATATGGGGAAGTTCAACTTAATTTTCAAAGCTATAACCTTAGACAAAGAAGCGATCCAACAATTATCTGATCCAAATAGTAACTGGAGATTGACTAGTGCATTTATAACATTTCTACTTGGTATTTTTTACGGTTTTACATCCATTACTATTAATAGCGAATTAATTGCATCATTTGAAACTCCTTTATTAAGAGAGACGGTTGTTCCAGGACTTTTTCTGTTTTTTGGAATTGTGATGATTTTTATTACGAAGATTGGTTTTTCACTTTTATTATGGGCCGGAGCTAAAGGTTTTGGTGGACCAGGATACCTAAGAATCTTATATCGTAATACAACGATCGCACTCGTTCCTTCAGTTATGGCTTTACCTGCGTTTATTTCGTTACAAGTAGGTGCACCTCTAACATTTTTAATGGTTTTATTTCTTGCTTTATCACTTACGTGGATGTATTTAATTTTTAGTAAAATACTAGAAGTAACGCAACAATTCATTCCTTGGAAAGCATACGTTGCAATCTTGCTAGTGTTTATTTTCTTCACAAGTATTTATTATATCGTTACACCCCCAACGACTTAAAGTAAATAATTTGATAAAAAATAAGAAAAGCGCAACAAAAAAACCTCTAAAACTGGTAGATCCAGCTTGAGGTTTTTTATTTAATATTTATTCTTCCTCATTAAAAAGCTGCTCTCTAAACTTCATCGCCATTTTATGAAAAATAAAAGCAAATACGATAGAAGTAATACTTAAAATAATAAGAATCATCTCTTGCATTTGACTTACACCTTCAGTAGGAACAATTAGTCCAATAAACATAAACACACTTAACGCTAGTAAAATAAATGCAAATCTTTTATAATCAGTAACTTTATCTTTTAATATATTAGTTGTTGCACTACTTTTATTAGACAAATTGATTACCTCCTTCAACACTATATCGATATAATGATTATAACATGCTGACAGAGGCTCAACCGCTTGTAAATGTTGCTAAATGAACCAATTAGGTTCGTTGGTTTGTTGGTTTGGCTAGTTGGTAAGTCGAAAGTTGGAAAGTTGGAAAAAAACTTGAACTTTTATATGTTTGATGATGACGATTAATTGTCATCATCGTTTTGTATGAAAAAAGAATGCTCGGTTGCTTTTCTTGAGTGAGCCTCTAAAATTCGATAGAAGTTTACAGCGAAGCGAGAGAAGCGGCCGACATTTTCATTTAAGATGGTGACGATGTTTGTCATGATGGTTTTGTATGTAAATAGATTTGTTCGAAATAAATTGAATTCTAATAAGCAATATGTGTACAATATGTATATAATAGTTGGAATTTTTAAAAATTGGAGGCATCTTTCATGAAAAGCATTATTAAAGATATTAACCTTGCAAGTAATGGCCATTTAAAGATTAATTGGGTAAACGAGCATATGCCTGTTTTAAATCTGATTAAAAAAGAGTTCGAAAAAAATAAACCTTTCAACGGCTTAAAAGTTGCGATCTCTCTTCATTTAGAAGCCAAAACCGCTTACTTAGCTAAGGTTATTCAAGCAGGTGGAGCTGATGTAACGATTACAGGAAGTAACCCTCTTTCAACACAAGACGACGTTTGTGCTGCTTTAGTCGAAGATGGCATTACTGTTTATGCTACGTACAACCCTACTGAAGAAGAATATAAACACCAGTTAGTTAAAACATTAGAAGAAAAGCCTGACTTAATCATTGACGATGGTGGCGATCTCGTTACAGTCCTTCATTCAGAACGCCAAGATTTGCTAGAAAATATACGTGGTGGTTGTGAAGAAACGACAACTGGAGTATTAAGGAATTACGCCTTAAAAAATAGTAATCAATTAGCCTTTCCAATGGTTGCTGTAAACGATGCTTATTGCAAGTACTTATTTGACAATCGGTATGGAACAGGACAATCGGTATGGGACGGCATTAATCGGACAACTAACCTTATCGTAGCAGGTAAAACTGTAGTAGTCGTTGGATTTGGTTGGTGTGGACGCGGTGTGGCTCAAAAAGCAAAAGGATTAGGAGCAAAAGTAGTCATTACGGAAGTAGATCCAATTAAAGCAATTGAAGCCCATATGGAAGGCTTTGAAGTTATGACAATGTCAGACGCTGCCAAAGTCGGTGATTATTTTGTTACAGTAACGGGAAATCGCGATGTGATCCGAGGTAAGCATATTGAAAATATGAAAGATGGTGCGATTTTATCAAATGCTGGGCATTTTGATATCGAAATTAATAAGCCTGAACTTGAGGAACTTTCTTCATCGAAACGTACTGTGCGTCACAATATTGAAGAATATGAATTGAATGATGGAAGAAAAATTTATTTACTAGCGGAAGGGCGTTTAGTAAATTTAGCTGCTGGTGACGGACATCCTGCAGAAATTATGGACATGACATTTGCCTTACAAGCTCTTTGTTTAGCCTTTATTAACGAAAACTATCAAAAAACTGGTGCCGAAGTTTTATCTGTTCCTAGCGAGCTAGATGAAAAAGTTGCACGCCTAAAACTAGAAACATTAGGGATCTCTATCGACACGTTATCAGATGAGCAAAAAAAATATTTAGCTAGTTGGCACCATGAAGAATAAACACCATATATAAAAACGAGAAGGGGCAGCACATTGTAGTGGCTCCCTTCTCATTTTTTATTCTAAACTCTTTACGCAAACACAACCGTTAGAACGTCTTTTAGATGCATTTTGTTCATTTATTGTCTAATCTACGATCAAAAACGATTTAACTACTTCCTACTGAAGCGTAAATTTCTGAAACATTCGATTCGCTTCAAAGATCACTTGTTCTTCATCGACCGTTGTACACTCACCGTCTTTAACAACATGCTTTCCTTGAACGAAAACATCTTTTACATC
The DNA here is from genome assembly GCA_007120055.1 of Anaerobacillus sp. The sequence goes on along the minus strand of SKOL01000360.1, from coordinate 1,109 downwards.
TCGTCCACTCGCAGAATATACGACATGTGAAATCGGGTCATGGCTCGGTTGGAAAAATACTTGGTTTGTATTTAACACGATGATATCGGCTTCTTTTCCAACTTCAAGACTTCCTGTTTGCTCCTCTAACCAGAGTGACTTAGCCCCATCAACCGTCGCCATTTGTAAGGCAGTTTTTGCAGGAATTAATGTAGCATCATTATGTACACCTTTATGTAAAAGTGCCACCTGTTTTAATTCTTCAAATAGATCAAGGTTATTATTTGAAGCAGAACTATCGGTCCCTAATGAAACAAGAATCCCTTTTTCAAGCATTTTCTGAACTGGTGCAACACCACTTGCTAGCTTTAAATTACTAATGACATTGTGAGAAACCCTTACATCATGTTTAGCTAGTATATCTAGTTCTTCATCATTAACATGAACCCCGTGAGCTACTAAGGCTGGACAATCAAATACTCCCAATTTTTCTAAATGTGCTACCGGACGTTGCCCATAATCATTTACATTTAGTTCTACTTCAAATAATGTTTCGGACATATGAGTATGTATCGGAACATTTAATAACTTTGCTTTTTCAACTACTTTTTCAATAAAAGCTGGTGGGCAAGTGTAAGGAGAGTGTGGTGACATCATTGTTGTGATACGACCATTCGCTTTCCCTTCCCAATCTTGAACAAACGCTGTAGCTTCTTCAATTTTTTGCATTTGAACCTCTTCTGAAGCAAGTCCAATCATACCTCGACATAATTTTGCTCGAATTCCTGACTGATCAACAGCACTTGCAACAACATCCATATTGTCGTACATATCAACAAATGTCGTCGTTCCAGTTTTCAACATTTCAATAATCGATAAATAAGAACCCCACTTAGTATGCTCTTTCGTATATTGACCTTCAAGAGGCCACATCTTCGTTTCAAGCCATTGTTGTAACGGTAAGTCATCAGCATAACCTCGAAGTAATGACATCGCAATATGACCATGTGTGTTTACTAGACCAGGTAAAACATAATTCCCTTTCGCATCATAAACCTCATCATACTTTGTCGTATCTTCTATATTTTCACCTACAAAAGTAATCTTTCCATTTTCAAAAGCGATTGCGC
>SKOL01000071.1 GCA_007120055.1 Anaerobacillus sp. | reverse complement strand
TCTTTTAACTTATTGGACAGTTCTTCTTGAAGAGTATTAAAATTATTTTTTACGGCATTATGGAGGTTTTCCAATAACTTTGTTGTCTGTTGTTCATAGAATTGCTGACTGTTTTTTAAATATTCAAGGTGTTTATTTCTTTGTTCTATGGCATCCATCAAAGGTTTGATTGATCACTTTTTTTTGAAAGGTGTTAGAGCAAGTAGGAAGCGGAAATTGTCACTTGGTCATGTTCGCTGCATGTATGGCGCAACAAAAAGGACATGTGATCATAAATAACTCCCCTCTTTTTTTGTCGAGTTGATGTGTGTTTCTTCTATACCACTGTTCGTAAGGGTGTAGCGATCAATTTCAATTTTTCGTTGTTTTTTTGTTCCAGATTTTGCGCATGTAACTTCAAACAATTGATTAAGTTGTACATAATCACCGTAAGAAGATAAAAGCCAATATTCAGGATCGAATAATTCTTTTGCGTGTGTTTTTGTTCCTTCAAATTTAAACCCAGAAATATCGCCATTGATAGAGGTTACGATTTCCCATTTATTTAAAAATCGGATGTGGTCATCCTTTTCAATTTGCCCGAATAGTAAGCTTGTGTGATCATCGAAAATTTGTTTTACTTTCACGAAAAATCCCCCCTGTTAATTAATGTATCAATGTATTTTTTTGCTTCAAACGCATGTTGAAAAACTGTTGTCATTTGTATTGAAGTATCGTGAACTCTACCAGTTTAAAGTTAAATAAGTTTCTTAAACTTCTTTAAAATATTTTCAACTGTAAAACCATACTCGACCATGAGTTTTTCTCCAGGTGCGGATGCCCCAAAATGGTCAATAGCTAATACATCGCCTTGATCGCCAACATAGTTATGCCAACCTAATGACGCTCCCATTTCGATCGCAAGACGTGATTTCACACTCTTTGGAAGTACACTTTCCTTATACTCTAAAGATTGTTTTTCGAAAAGATCCCAGCTTGGCATACTAACTACGTCAACGTAAATGCCTTCTATTTCAAGCTCCTTTTGTGCTTCTACTGCTAGTGAAACTTCTGAACCGCTTGCTAAAAGCTGCCCTGTAACTTCTCCATTCGCTTTTGAAAGAATATACGCTCCTTTTCTTACACCTTCGTAGCTAGCATCCTCATAAGTAGGCAAACCTTGGCGTGTTAAAACAATCGCTGTTGGAGTATGAGTACTTTCTAATGCCAATGCCCATGCTGCTTTCGTTTCATTAGCATCTGCAGGCCGAATCACAGATAAACCTGGCATGCACCGTAATGAAGCTAACTGTTCAATTGGCTCATGTGTTGGACCATCCTCACCAACTGCTATGCTGTCATGAGTAAATATGTAAATAGCAGGGATTTTCATAAGTGCAGAAAGTCGAATCGCTGGGCGTAAGTAATCTGAGAACACAAAAAAGGTTGCTCCAAAAGCTTTTACTCCACCATGTAATACTAATCCGTTAATCGCTGCACCCATTGCAAATTCACGTACACCAAACCAAATATTGCGTCCATCATAACCATCTATTGCAAAGTTCGTTTCAGAAGAAATGAATGTTTTATTTGAACCTGCTAAATCTGCTGAACCACCGATTAAATAAGGAATGGCTCTAGCTGCAGCGTTAATTATTTTTCCTGAAGAATCACGAGTAGCCATTTTTTCTCCATTTTTAAAGGTAGGTAATAACTCATCTAAATTGTTTGGAAGCTCACCATCTATCGCTAACTCAAATTGCTCAGCAAGTTCAGGATAAGCAAATTTGTAGTCTTTATATAATTGATTCCATTCTTGTTCTTTTAGTTCAGCTTGTTTTTGGAACTCTTTAAATCGTTCTGTCACTTCTTCAGGAACTGTAAATGACTCAGTGTAGCTCCAGTTATACGATTCTTTCGTTAATTTAATTTCTGCTTCTCCTAAAGGCGAACCATGCGAAGCAGATTTGCCACCTTTATTTGGGGAACCGAAACCTATCGTTGTTTTCACTTCAATTAATGTTGGTCTTGTTTCATCTAACTTAGCCTCTGCAATCGCTCGATTAAGCTCGTTCAAATCGTTGCCGTCTTCAACTCTAATCACTTGCCATCCATAAGCTTTAAATCGTTTTTCTACATTTTCAGAAAAAGATAAGCTCAAATCACCGTCTAAAGAAATATCATTTGAATCATATAACACAATTAGACGACCTAGCTTTAAGTGCCCAGCTAAAGAAGCCGCTTCAGCTGAGACACCTTCCATTAAATCACCATCGCCACAAATACTATATGTATAATGATCAACAATATTAAATTGGTCACGGTTATAAACTGCTGCTAAGTGTCTTTCAGCCATTGCCATTCCGACAGCCATGGCAAATCCTTGTCCAAGTGGACCTGTCGTTGCATCTACTCCAGCAGTATGACCAAATTCAGGATGGCCAGGCGTTTTACTATCCCATTGGCGAAAATTTTTCAAATCCTTCATTGTAACGTCATAACCTGTTAGGTGTAGAAGGCTATATAAAAGTGCTGAACCATGCCCTGCTGAAAGGACAAAGCGATCACGGTCGATCCATTTAGGATTTTTAGGGTTATGCTTCATATGGTTTGTCCAAAGTTCATAAGCCATTGGAGCCGCTCCCATTGGCATACCTGGATGACCAGAGTTCGCCTTTTCAATCATATCAATTGAAAGCGTTCGAATTGTATTAATAGCTAATTGGTCAGTAGAAATATTTACAGTAGTCATTATTACCTCCTTGAAATAGATTAATTTTAATATAAAAGCAAATAAATATTTTAGTAGATACGATACGAGGCGGATAGACTTTTCCTTTTTAAAAAATAGCAGCCTGATATGGTAGGCTTTCTAGCAATCTTTAATACTCTTAATTTTCATATCATATTAAATTAGCCTTAAACATTACTTACCGCTGTTTTTTCCCAATCTGCAATAAACTTTTCAATTCCTTGATCTGTTAATGGGTGTTTACATAATTGTTCAATAACAGAATATGGGATTGTTGCAATATGGGCACCGGCCATCGCAACACGAGTTACATGGTCTGGATGACGTACTGATGCAGCAATAATTTGTGAAGCAAAATTATGTAAACGGAATAACTCAGCAATTTTTGCAACTAACTGTACGCCATCTTCTGAAATATCGTCCAATCTTCCTAAAAACGGTGAAACATATGTTGCACCAGCTCTAGCTGCTAGAAGAGCTTGATTAACTGTAAAAATCAAAGTAACGTTCGTCTTCACACCTTTTTTAGTTAGGTAACGACAAGCTTCTAATCCTGCCATAGTCATTGGTAGTTTTATCGTTACTGTTTCGTCTCCACCATTAATTTTTATTAGTTCTTCTGCCTCAGCAATCATTTCCTCAGCTGTTAATGCACGCGGACTTACTTCTGCAGATACGGATTCAACATCAGGGACCGCTTGGCAAATTTCTGTAATACGATCCTCAAATTTTACGCCTTCTTTCACCACAAGCGACGGATTCGTTGTTACACCTGCTAAAACTCCAATTTTATTTGCTTTTTTGATGTCTTCTAAGTTTGCTGTGTCGATAAAAAATTTCATGTGAATACCTCCGATACAAAGATTTTTTTTATTATAAGTTTCAAATTACCCTAGAAATAACTTAGTTGCTAATTGGATAGTCAACCACAATAACACTTGCAATGAGTCCGTCTAAACTATCTACAAACTCTTGGTGAAGTGGATGTGGGCCGTACCGTTCAAGCGCTTCTTTGTTCTCAAATGTAACTCGTAAACCGAGAGAATATCCGTGATAATGCTCTACTTCTTCTGTTACATTATGACCGACAGTAAGTTCAACAATTCCAGGGATCGTCCCCTTGAGATTTTGAAGTTTATTTAAAAGCTCCTGTTCTTTTTCTTTCTTAACACTCTCATTAAATTTAAAAAACACCATATGCTCGTAAATTTTACTCACCTACTTTTTAAAATTATTCTTTTAGACTGGATCACTTATCATCTTAGTAATATATCAGGACGTTTCAATACTTTATCTTCTTGCGGAACATCAAGATACACCCATCCACCTGTATGAGTAAGAAACTCAACACCATCTTCTTTTACTAAAATTGTATCCTCTGATTTCACACCTGGTAATGCAGGATTCCATGCAAAAACTTGGTTTGTACGGATTATCTCATCTGAATGCATATTCGCTAAATACTCTCTTGCATTATAGCCGGTTGGTCCACCTTGATGAAGCAGCTTCCAATCATTTGGAAATCCTTCCGATGCATATTGTTCTATCGCAGCTTTTACTACATCACCAACACGTGTCCCTGCCATGGTAGATGTATTCATCTTTACATCGATATTCGCTAAACACTTTTTATTCTTTTGCAACTCTTCAGTTAACTGACCAAAGTGAACAATTCTTGTAACATTAGCAACTAGTCCTCCACGTTCAGCACAAAGGACAACCATTGCCTGCTTGTTTAACTTTTTACTAGTTGGGATTGGATGGCGATACTTGTATATTCTTTCATCAGTTGCAATTAGCGCTACTTGGACTGTTGCACCTTTACTAATTACTTTTGAAGATAGTATGCTAGCAATTTCGAATTCTGTTTGGCTTGGATAAATCTCTTTACATGTTTCTTCCACACTTATACTCGCATCTAAGCATAGTGAGCGATAACGACTTATTTCTACATCTGTTAGTTGGCTACGAATGTAGCTTAATTTATGATCGACAACTTCCCAATTCATAAATGGTGTGTCTGTAGCAACCACTTTTCCTTCCCCTAGCTTCTCAATAAGATGATCACTTCCATTAAACCATTCTTCAACAAGGACCGTTGTCTCAAATGGGGCATGAGCTAGTTCTTCCTCAACAATTCTTCGTTCTTCCATTTTTAATGTAATTGCGTACACTGCATCTTTCGTAATAAAAAGATCACAAACTCCTTCTTGCTGAGATTGAGCAATATGGTTAGTGCAACCATTCGTCAGCCAAGAAAAGTTATTTCGTTTCCTAATTAATATTCCATCTAAACGATTTTCTTTTAAGAAGAAACGTACTTTTTCAATTGCAGTCATACTATTTAACCTCCCTCTATAAATATTGATTTATCAACGGTTTGAGCCGTTGTTGAAGTGCCAAAAAAATATTTTTCGACACGACCTCTAACATTATTTTTATAATATGTGAAACTATACCAATTGTTG
>SKOL01000505.1 GCA_007120055.1 Anaerobacillus sp. | reverse complement strand
ATTGTGGTCACGAACTCGTCCCTCATGGAGATCATTTCGATTATTTAGTGAATGGACGACTTCATCACGTCCACGGTGACCATTGCGATGATCATGGACCAGTAGAATTAGTGACTGTTAATTAAGAAAAGCGCAAGCGCCTTGGTCAAATCTTGATGGGCCGAAACGCTCGAGAAGCTAGGCGCTGGAGCTAGACAGTTCCTAAAATTCTTTATACTTTCTTATCTTTTTAAAATAAAAAGAGCCGCCAACCCGACGGCTCTTTTTACAGTTTTATTATTTTTTCCCTTTCTGACTTTGCTTATAAAATTCATGAAACAACTTCATTAGGGCTCTTTTTTCAATTCTTGAAACGTAGCTTCTGGAAATACCTAATTCCTTGGCGATTTCGCGCTGTGTTCGTTCTTTTTTATTATCAAGCCCGAACCTGCCGATAATGACTTCCTTCTCCCTGCCGTCTAAAATATGGATATATTCATACACTTGTTTCTTTTCCATTTTAAGCTGGATCGTATCAACAACGTCTTGTGTATCTGCTTGTAAAACATCGATAAGAGTGATTTCATTTCCTTCTTTATCTGTACCAATCGGATCGTGAAGTGAAACATCTTTTTTTACTTTTTTAAGGGCTCGTAGGTGCATTAGTATTTCATTTTCAATACATCTAGCTGCGTAAGTAGCTAATTTCGTCCCTTTTCCACTCGAATAACTATCGATCGCTTTCATTAGTCCAATAGTACCAATCGAAATCAGATCTTCATTATCTTCACGTGTGTTTTCAAATTTCTTTACTATATGTGCTACAAGGCGAAGGTTGTGCTCAATAAGACGATTTCTTGCTACTTCGTCTCCTTCCTGCATAAGTTTTAAATATCGCTTTTCTTCTTCTTGTTTTAATGGCTGTGGAAAAGCATTGTTTTTCACAAAGGAAACAAAGAAGAAAATCTCTTTGATGAAATAGCTAAGTGCTGCTATGATACTAGACATACGCTCACCTCCAAAGGCATTTATATTATATTTATGTCGAGATGAGCTTGTGTGTGTCTGTACACTTAATATAAATAAGCCTAATTTTGTAAGTAAGGCAAATTTTAGTATCAGGTTCTAATATTAACTGAAAAAATTCTAAAAAAAATTTTAGTTTTTTTATATAAGATATTACGTTTTGTAAATCTCGGTATTTTCTTGTTTTATAAAGTATAAGAACAATAAACAATTTTTTTAAAATTATATCAATAAAATCATATTCTTTTAAATATTCGTAAAATTCTAACTTTTCTAAAAAGAGGTATTGAAAGCGTTTTCTTTTTAGTGTAAATTTTAATAAGCGGGTACTATATTTCTTGAAAAGGGGGGAACGACTTTCAGGAACAGTTTTTTATTGCAGTAAGTTGGAACTTATTTTTTATCCTAGACCGAATGTTAGAATAAAAAAACGAGGGGGAGTCTTATCATGAATGCTCATAAGAAAGAAGTAGTATTTACCATTCTGATGACATTAGCGTTTTTACTTACTGCACATACAGGCCTAATATTTTCACTTTTTCCAATAGAAGGATACATGTTTGGTTTTCCAATTATGTACATCGTCCCAATTCTACTCGGATGGTTTGGTATTCTTTTTCTAACGATCATTAGTGGAAAAATCGGAAACAGCATTGATGAATCTATTGAAAAAGAGAATCAAGAAGAAGTTGCGAAACAAAAAAATGAGGGGGCGGTATAGATGGAAGAACAAGTATGGCAGTTATCTAATCCGATATTAGGTATCTTTTTCATTATCCTTACTTTTGTACTGTTTTATGTAGTAGGTTACATTTCTAACCGTCAAAGTAAAACCGTTCAAGATTTATATGTAGCTGGAGGCGGTGTAGGTCCAATTACAAACGGTTTGGCAATGGCTTCCACCTACATGAGTTTAGCAACATTTTTAGGGGTAACTGCCCTAATCTTACGCCTTCAAGTACCGTTTATTCTCGTTTGGATACAAATGGTATTAGCCATTCCTTTAATAACGATTATATATGGGGTTTGCTTAAGAAGAATGGGGGCCTTTTCACCTACTCACTTCATTCGTGATCGCTACGGGAAAACAGCTTCAATTATCGCTGCTCTATGGATGATTTTAGTATGTTTAATGTATGCCTTAGGGCAAATGATTGGGATTGCCGTTACGTTTGAGACGTTATTAGGAATTCCTTATATGACTGGTTTACTTGTTGGTGGTCTAATCATCGTTGGGTATGTAACGATCGGTGGTATGAGTGGAGCCACAAATAACGCTGCGATACAGATGGTAATTATCGCCTTAATGTTTATCGTTCCACTAGCAGCAATCATGAAAGCAATGGGAAGCTCTGGTTGGTTTTTTCCACCGCTATTATACGCTGACATGGTTCCAGCTATGTTAGAAGCTTTTCCAACGTTTTTTGATTACCAGTTCTCAGTTAAATGGTATTTCGCCTTAATTCCTGCATTTACCATTGGTGCACTCGGCCTACCTCACTTAGCGATGCGAATATATACGGCATCTAGTCTAAAAAGTGCTCGTTCAGCAATGATTTGGTTTGCCTTTATTATCGGTTTAGTATTCTCTGCAACTTACACAATGGGATTTGCAGGAGTATACTTCGAGCAGTCAACTGGAATTATTATTGCCGATGCTGATACAGATAAATTAACGATTATACTAAACATGGTTTATAATCCAGAATGGGTCACAGCCTTAGTAATTGCTGGTGCTATATCAGCAGGTTTATCGACGATAAGTGGTAACTTGCTAGCAATCGGGGCTTTAATCTCACAAGATATTGTTACAACGTTAAAGCCGAACTTATCAACAAAAGCGAGAGTACGTTTAGGTTATTTCTCGATTGCAATGGGTGGTGTTGTTAGTATTCTACTAGCGATCAATCCTCCAGCCTTTCTCGTTGTCAGTATATTGTGGGCTTTTGGTTTAGCTGGCGTAACCAATGCCCCACTCATAATTATGGGAGTTTGGTGGAAAGAAGCGAACAGGTATGGTGCCATTGCTGCATCCTTCATTGGTGGTATTGTCTATGTTGTCGTTTCACCATTTGTGTTCCCATCGATCGTTATCGGTGGTCATGCGTTAACGGACGGAATGGGAATATCAGGTTCGATGTTTGCGGTACCGTTAAGCTTTATTTTGCTAATAGGTATTTCATACATTACGAATCGAATTCCTTCATTAAATGACATTGCTATAAGAGATGAAGTAAATAAACTCGTTGAGAAAATTCACGGTTGGGATGTAGTTAACCCTAAAAGATACAATAGTAATGTTGGAGCGTTCATTGCATTAGCTGCATGTTTTATCGTGATGATTTGGGCATTAGTTCCTTGGGATTTTTAATAAAAGTTTAATAGATCAATTTACAACTTAAAGTCTTATGCGAGGGTGTCCAATGACGGGCACCTTCTTTCAGTATTGAATAGTGCGCAATAAAAGCGAGGGCAGAATGCTCACTTTGATGCTTATGATTTATGATTCCTCTTCTCTTTTTTTGAGTGGAGAAGAGAAATCATTTGGCGTCACCCTACACCATAAAGTGGATTTGACGAGTGTGTTTAACAGATACTGGAATTCACGCTTGTTATCTATGCTTTTGACCAGCGCGAATTACAAATACTGTAATTCGTTCGCATCATACTCTGTTTATATATATATGTATTTTACAGATGATGTAATTCCCTTGGCATCAACCCATGTTCTAATGCGCACTCCCCCCATACTAACCAACATAAAAACAGGTGAAGAAATCAATTCTCCACCTGTTTCTTGAGGGTTTCAATACCCTAAAACTCGTTTATTTTAAATCATCAGCAATAATCAATTCTGGTTCTGTTGAATTTTGAATATCTTCAACTGTATAACCTTCCATTACTTCTACTAATTTCAAGCCTTGATCAGTTACATCAATGACTGCGCGATCGGTAATAATTCTGTTTACTACTTTCTTTCCTGTTAGCGGTAAACTACATTGTTTTAAAATTTTAGGCTGACCTTTTCGGTTAACATGTTCCATGATAATTACGACTTTTTGAGCGCCATGTACAAGGTCCATAGCTCCCCCCATACCTTTAATCATCTTACCAGGGATCATCCAGTTCGCTAAGTCACCATTTTCAGCAACTTCCATCGCTCCTAGTATCGCTAAGTTAATATGACCACCTCGGATCATTGCGAAAGATTCGGCACTACTAAAATAAGAAGCACCTTCAATTGCAGTTACTGTTTCTTTTCCTGCATTGATTAAATCTGGATCTACATTCTCCTTTGTCGGATATGGTCCAATACCTAGTAAGCCGTTCTCTGATTGTAAAACTACTTGTTTATTGTCAGAAATATAGTTTGCAACTAGTGTAGGCATTCCAATACCTAAATTAACAAAGAAACCGTCTTGAACTTCCTTTTCTGCACGCCGGGCAATTCGCTCACGAATATTCACTTTTTAACGCCTCCCCCAAAATTTATTATCGAAATTACTCGCTAACCGTTAGCCGTTCAATTCTCTTTTCTTGTTTACCTACAATTAAACTTTGAACATAAACACTTGGTGTATGAATTTGGTCTGGTGGTAACTCTCCTATTTCAACTAGCTCCTCTACCTCAGCAATTGTTACTTTACCAGCAGTAGCAATCATCGGATTAAAGTTTTGAGCCGTCTTATTATAAATAAGATTCCCCATTTTATCGCCTTTCGCAGCTCTAACTAAACTGAAATCAGCAACTAAACCTTCTTCTAATAAATACTCTTTACCGTTAAACACTTTCGTTTCTTTCCCTTCAGCAATCGGAGTCCCAACTCCAGCTGGAGTGTAAAAACCAGGAATCCCTGCTCCACCAGCTCGAATTTTTTCAGATAACGATCCTTGAGGAACTAACTCAACTTCAAGCTCTCCTGATAGAACTTGGCGCTCAAACTCTTTATTTTCACCAACGTATGAGGAGATCATTTTCTTCACTTGCTTATTTTGTAATAATAAGCCTAGTCCCCAATCGTCAACCCCACAGTTGTTCGATATAACGGTTAAATCCTTTACTCCGGTTTCTAACAAAGCCTTAATTAAGTTTTCTGGGATACCTACTAACCCAAATCCTCCAACCATAATTGTTGCACCGTCATGAATGTCTTTAACTGCATCAACGAAAGAAGTATGCACTGGTTTCAATGTTTTCACTCTCCCTCTTTTTATTT
>SKOL01000243.1 GCA_007120055.1 Anaerobacillus sp. | reverse complement strand
TTCGAGGAATTATTAAAATGATGGATGAAGAAAAAGACTGCCAAGACGTTGTTACACAGCTAGCAGCTGTAAGAAACGCCTTAGATCGAACAATTGGTGTCGTCGTTAGTAGTAACTTAGAAGGTTGTATTCGTAAACAAATCGAAAATGGCGAAGATACCGAAGAGACGATCAAAGAAGCTGTGAATTTATTGGTGAAAAGTCGTTAGTAGGTTTGAGTTGTGTTGGTATTGCTTCGTCGTTTTATTGGTGAGCTGTGTTGCTTGTTGTGGACATCAGGTTCGTTATTTGTGAAAATTAGCCTTAACGGCCATACGTTCCTTTATTGGCTTAAATTAGTGTTATTTTAGACTGATTTTAGTTCAATAACGGAACAGATGTCCGAAAAGAATACTAGAATCAATGTTTTTTTAAAAATAACAGAACGTACGTCCACAAAAAATCAAAATGTGAGTTTGCAAACGCATCAAAAGAGGGTGTCCTATAGTATCGGGGACACCCTCTTTCTTGTTGTCTAGCTCCGGCGCCTACCGCTTCGAGCGTTTCGATCCATCGATGTTTATCTACTCGGAGATGTATCTCAAGGGGGGGATAAACCGTCGCTGGCTCTCCAACGCTTTTCACTGCTCCTGCGGTTACTCGTCGCAAAGCGCTGAGGAGATTTATCGAAGAAGCAGCTTGGGTGAACAAGGCGCCTGCGCTTTTCTTATTTCCACTAAAATGTAAAAATGGAATAAAAAATTTCATTTAGCTAAACACTACCTTTAAAATATTGGATTAATAATGAGGGGTAGTATGAGTATTATTAATGGGAGACATAACTCGTTAGGGGACATTAACGAGGTATTGAAAAACTTAAATATTGAAGATGAAGTAGATCTTAACAGTCTCGATTTTAAACATACAATGGAAAAGATCTTTGCTGATTGTAGTGATTTAATTACTCGAGCCATTCCGTTAGCGAATGGTGAAAAAGTATTTATTTATTATTTTGTCGGTGCTATTAATGAAGAGTTGCTTGAGAGCAGTGTTATTCGTCCGTTAACTAGTAGTAATGAAGAACTAGAGTTAGAGGACCTGCGCTATTGTATATATAGTGCAGATACGAATGAGTTGAAGTCTTGGAAAGAGGTCGTTAATGCGATATTAGATAGTAGTGTTATTTGTCATAAGAGTAGGGGCTACCCTATTCAAATTGCGATTTCTAGCCAACAAAAACGAGCTCTTGAAGAACCGTCGACAGAATATCAAGTGTACGGTCCTAAAGTAGGTTTTATTGAAGATATGACGTCCAATCTCGCACTCATGCGACAATTAATTAAAGATCCTCGCTTAAAAACAAAGGTATACACAGTCGGTACTATTACTCATACCAATGTTTCTGTAATGTACTTTGAAGGTGCAGCAGAACAAAGTATGTTAGAAGAATTAGAACGAAGAATCGAAAGTGTAGGAATTGATAACCTTTTAAATATAGGGCAATTAAACAAACAAATAGTGAATGCACCGTTATCTGTTTTTCCGCAAGTTTTGTTAACCGAAAGACCAGACCAAGTTGCATTTGCATTAACAGAAGGAAAAGTAGCGCTTTTTTTAGATAACTCTGGACAAGCAACAATTATCCCCGTATCAGTGTTTGATTTTTATTTGCCGAGTGGAGATCGTAGCTTTAGCTCGGTTTGGACTATTGCTTTTGTTCGGGCGATACGTTTATTTTGTATGATTATTGCCACAGCGATACCGGCATTATATGTTGCTCTAGTTGCTTTTCACCCTGAATTAATTCCACAGACGTTAGCTTTCGCCATTGCTGAATCAAGAGCGCAAATTCCGTTTCCGGCTTCTGCTGAAGCGTTTATGATGATGTTAGCTTTAGATATTTTAGTAGAAGCGAGTATACGTTTACCTAGCTTTGTCGGTCAAACGATTGGTATCGTTGGTGGTTTAATTATTGGGACGGCAGCGGTAGAGGCGGGGCTAGTCAGTAGTTTAATGGTCATAGTTATTGCACTAACTGCAATAGCATCATTCGTTTCACCGTCGTGGGATTTCGTGGCATCACTTAGGACAGTCCGATATGGGTTATTAATCATTGCTTCGACTTTTGGTTTGTTTGGGTTTGCCTTAGGGTTTTGTGTGATTTTTATACACATCTGTCACATTAATTCATTTTCAAGACCATATGTTTCCCCGGCTATGCCAATTAAGTATGAAGAGATAAAACAAGTTATTCAAACGTATAAAAGTAAGATTTGATTTGTTGGTTAATAAAAGTTGGTTTGTTGGTTAGTGGTTTGTTGGCTAGTTGGCTTGTTGGAAAGTAGAAAGTAGGAAACGGAAAATTCGACTTTCACATTTAAAATGGCAAAGTTACAACTTCATGAGGGGTTCGAATGAGTATTAATTAAAGGGTGGATACGATGAATATAACACCGGTAAGACAGTTTCGTGGCATTGAAATTTTTGCGTTTACGTTTTGTTCTACAATCACATTAGGAGTAACTTTTTTACCGTATGTCGCTGATGAAGAAATTCGTAGCGCCTGGTTAAAAGTGGTCGTTGCTGTTTTTCCCTATTTAATACTTGCCTTTTTACTCAAAGTTTTTTGTTCAAAATATGACAGCTATGACTTCTTTAAGGAATTAAAGCAATCGGTGTGGAAATGGTTGTATGTAGTAATAGGCATATATTTTTTAGCTAGTACGATTGCATCGATTATTTGGGGACTTGAAGGGTTAGGTTTAATGACAAGCACGTATTTACTTCGCAATACTGAACGATGGATACCGATGTTACTATTTATCGTTATTTCGGCTATAGGAGTACTTTACGGTATTACGGCGATAACTCGTTTCGTGGTTTCGTTAATCTTTTTGGAAGTCGTTGTTCTTTTAGCGATTACATATTTAGGGTTCAGCGACTATTTCAAGTGGGTGTACATTCCACCCGTTTGGTCGACGGACGTATGGACGTTTTTGAAAAGCTCGCTTTCAGATATGGCCAGATATGCAGGTGTGGTAGCTCTTTTAGGTTTTTTAACGTATGTCCAAAAAGGGACATCTGTCTGGAAACCGATTAGCTTAGCGTTGTTAGGTATTATGGTTATTTTTGCTTCTCTTAGTATCGTTGTGTTAGGGACGTTTGGATTTGAGCAATCGTTACGGCTTTTATCCCCTGCTACCGCGTTAGTGCAATCGACATCAACGAGAACAGGGGTATTTGAAAGGTTAGATTTATATTTTATCGGTATTTGGTTAATTGCTTATTATAAAATAATGATTATTCAAACGTGGTTTGCTGTCTTTTTGGTAGAGCGAATTTTTTCTATACAAAGAAGGGTTTTATTAGTTATTGGAATACATGCCGTCATATTTACAATTACTCTTTTTACCGAAAGTTTTGTAAATGTCGCTTGGGTATATGTTAGCTATAATCAGCTTGTTTATTCTCTTTTAGTACCGATCGTTTTGCTTTTATATTTAATTGTTAAGAAAGGGGCGCATGGAAATAACAAATGAAAACGTTAAAGATTTTTATCATGTTAGTCATTGTTGTCGCCCCAATGTTTGGTTGTGTTGAAGATTCCCGAGAAATCGATCACAGGTCAATGATTGTAGGCTTAAGTATTGATCAAGGGGAGGAGGAAGGTAGTTATGCGGTGACCATTCAAATTCCGATCCTGCGACCGACTACTGATGAAGGAACGTCACCGATGGATAAAGAATTTGAAGTGTTTACCGCTGAGGGTGAAACGTTATGGGATGCAATCAGTAATTTAGAAGCGAATACTCCGACGGTTCTTTTTTTAGGACATTTAAAAGTAGTGACGATTAGTGAAGCTGTAGCGAGAAAAGGTTTAAAAGAAGTCATTGATTTGTTAGACCGGACTCCTGAGATTGCTAATCAAATTTATTTACTTATTGTTGAAGGAGAATCAGCAGAAGAGTTTATTGAGTTAGAATCGCCACTCGTGAATTTGCCAGCACTGTATTTAAACCGCTTCTTCCAAGCAGATCAGAAAGTCGGCCGAACCACTGATGTGAAGTTATTTGAATATATAAGAGATACGAATATGATTTCCGGAGCGGCAACGATACCGTTAGCAAAAATAGAAGAAGGAGCTATAAAGATCGAAAACATGGGGGTACTTCAAAGTTATCGGCTAGTATCCAAGTTAGTCGGTGATGAGGTCGCGATGAGTCGATTATTAAAAAGAGAACAAGTCGGACCTATGAATTATACCATTGACATTGAGCATGAAGGTGAAGCGTTGATGGTTGCCCTTTCAAGAATAAATCTAAAGGCAGATATCGATTTTGAAAAAACTGATCCTATCAAATATCACCTTGATATAAAAGGAGGCGGAGAAGTTGTTGAATTAACCACTAAGGATATTCGTTTATCAAGAGAGTTAATAATGAAAATTAACGAAAAGATGAATGAAGAGATAGAAAAGGAACTAAGAGATATGACTGTTAAAAAGCAGGAAGAAAATGTTGAACCGTGGTTACTCGGGCATCGCATTTGGGCGAATGATTATCAATTCTTTGATGCGTTAGGTTGGGAAGAAACGGGTTGGCAACAAACAGAGTTTGATATTAGTGTTGACTTTAAAGTAGAAATGACTGGCCAAAGAGGGGTGCTCGAGAAAGAAAAGATTGGACGATAGAGAAAGTATAGAAAGGTTAGTTTCCTGGTAAGGGGAAAATAACCGTTAAAGTCGCATTGTTGCGCATGAAAATAAAATTAATTCAGAAAAAATAGTTTGTAAAGGTTTTCAAAAACTGTGACAACCTTTTGAACTTTATTGACGGTTAAAAAAGGCCTATGATATAATCGATCTACAATGAAAATCATTATCATTAAGAAAAGTTATTGAGAATATATATGAGTTAAGAATAAATAAGACAGATACATATTTGTCTAAGGGGGTTGGGTATCGTGAGCTTTATACATCTAGAGCAAGTGTCGAAGTTTTTTAATAAATCACTACAACCAGCAGTGGATACGTTAGATTTGGAGATTGAACAAGGGGAAATTATTACGTTGTTAGGACCTAGTGGTTGTGGAAAAACGACAACACTGCGAATGATCGCAGGCTTCGAACAACCTAGCACAGGAAAAATTTCCATTGGAGATCAAGTCGTTTACGATGATCACCGCTCATTACCACCGGAAAAACGTGGTATCGGAATGGTGTTTCAAGATTATGCCTTATTTCCGCATT
>SKOL01000027.1 GCA_007120055.1 Anaerobacillus sp. | reverse complement strand
TTTGACTTGGCGTGCAAGCCTTCTTGAAAGGAAGTATTAAAAGTTGAACAGGGCACCCACCTGCGGAGAGCAGGTTCAAAACTAAGCAATTTAACGGCATATTGGGGCTCTATTTTTATTTTAAGGAACTACTTTTACCTAGGAGAAAGTGATAACCTAGGTTTTTTTGTGTGAAAGTTGGTTAGTTGGTTTGTGGTTTGTTGATTAGGTAGAGAAGAGAAATCCAAAAACGGCATTTTACATATTAAAGGGTGACGAGTAATCGGTTATGAGCGTTTTGTATGAAAAAAGTGGACACTTTCGTGAACGAGCCTCTGAGATTCGATAGAAGGTCACAGCGAAGTGAGGGAAAGTGTTCACTTTTTCATCTTAGAATGTGACGGAATGCCGCCATGAGGGTTTTGTATGAAAATCAGCCGGTTAGTAATTTGCATACTTAAAAACAGAAAAGGGAAATTTACATTTAATATAGCTTATGGTATATTCAAAATCGGAAAATATAGATTTCCTATTTGTTTATAAGACTTTAAATTAGTCGTATGTAAATAGGGTTTGGAGGGAGCAAAAGTTTTATGTTACATCAGTTTTCTAGAAATGAGCTTGCTATTGGTCATGATGGGTTAGAAGTTTTAAAAAATAGTACGGTTGCAGTTCTCGGTATTGGCGGTGTCGGGTCTTTTTCGGCAGAGGCTTTGGCACGTTCTGGAGTGGGACGACTTTTATTAGTAGATAAGGACGATGTCGATATTACAAATGTTAATCGTCAAGTACATGCATTACTTTCTACAGTAGGTCAGCCGAAAGTAGATTTAATGAAGGATCGTATTGCAGACATAAATCCCGAATGTGAAGTCATTGCTTTAAAGATGTTTTATACAGAGGAAACGTATGAAACATTTTTTGAATATGGTATCGACTTTGTGGTTGATGCCTCAGATACGATTTCTTATAAAATTCATTTAATGAAGGAATGTTTAAAGAGAAATATCCCAATTATTTCGAGTATGGGTGTAGCGAATAAAATGGATCCTACGCGGTTGAGAATAGCAGATATATCTAAAACGAGCTATGATCCAATCGCTAAAGTGATTCGCACAAAATTACGTAAACAAGGAATTCATAAAGGAATTAATGTTGTATTTTCAGACGAACAACCGATAAAAATTCGTGAAGATATTCGAAAAGAAATTGTATCAGATGCACAAGAGGAATCTCCAATTCGCAAAGCGAAAATGCCACCATCATCAAATGCTTTTGTTCCTTCAGTGTCAGGTCTGATAATGGCAGGACATGTAATTACTTCCCTATTAAAAGATATAGAAATACAGAGGTAAATTATCGTATTAAAAAGCTCGTCAACCGGTGAGCTTTTTTTCATGCCGTTTGGTCTATTGTCTAATTTTACCACATTATATTTGTGTGATTGCACAAAAAACAAGCGTAATAACCATGTAGATTTTTTACTAATAACTGAATAGTTACTACGTTTAAAGTTTTATTTAAAGAACGCATTGATAATAATTTGAACGTTACTTATAATGAAAGCACTTACAGGACTCGTCAGATGATCAGAAGGTAAGTCGACTTTATAAAGATAGGGGGAAGAAAGTTTAGTTAAGCTGGATGATTAATATTTTTATTATCAGTATGAATTAATATGGGGGAGTTATTATGCAATTATTAGCAGCGTTTAGTGCCATTATCGCACCATTTTTATTTTTAGTTATTTTAAGGATGCCTGCCAAAAAAGGGATGTTATACAGTGCATTGATCGTCATTTTCTTTGCATTTACAGTATGGGGATTAGATTTTAACATATTGACTGCGTCGATCTTACAAGGTGGACATAGGGCAATAACGATTTTATTCATTTTATTCGGAGCCATTGTATTGCTAAATACATTAAAACATACAGGGGCTGTAGATAGAATTAATGAAGGTTTCAGAAATATTTCGCCAGATATGCGTGTTCAAGTAGTTATCGTTGCTTTCTTATTCGGGAGTTTAATTGAAGGAGCGGCAGGTTTCGGAACTCCAGCAGCAGTTACTGGTCCTTTACTTGTTGCACTAGGATTTACTCCTTTAGCAGCAGCAGCTACGGCATTAATTGCCGATAGTACAGCCGTTTCGTTTGGTGCTGTTGGTACGCCAATTATTGTTGGTCTATCTAACATTGAAGGTGCAGGCTTAGCAATGTTTCAAGACATTGCAATTTTAATCACATTAATGGATTTATTAGTTGGAACATTAATTCCATTCATTTTAGTTCTTGTTTTAACGATTGCTTTTGGAAAGAAAAAAGGTTTATCAAGCGCATTTTCACTTTTACCGTGGACATTACTTGTAGGTGCATCTTACAGTATTTCTGCAGCTTTATATGCTTGGGCATTCGGACCAGAATTCGTTTCGATTTTAGCTTCAATTACAGCCTTAGCGGTAGCTACTATTACGGCTAAGAAAAATATTCTTATCCCGAAAGTTGTATGGCAAGACGCTCTTGCGGAAGGCTTTAAAGTTGAAGAGAAGAAATCAGAAATGAGTCTGTTATCTGCATGGAGCCCGTACTTTGTAGTTGTTGCTTTACTTCTATTAACAAGAATTGTTCCTCAAATCCAGGAGTTTGCACAAACAGCTATTGACTTAAGTTGGACTAACGTAATGGGGATAGAAGGGATCAGCTCTGCATGGCAAGTGTTGTATTCACCAGGGGCTGTTCTTACTTTAGCTGCCATCATTTCGGTATTTACACAAAGAAGTAAATTTTCAAGTTTTACGAAAGCGTCGAAGGAATCGCTTGGATCTGTTAAAGGTGCAGCATTAGCACTTATTCCGACATTAGCACTCGTACAAGTATTCTCTAACTCAGGAATGAATATGAACGATCTCGTCAGTATGCCGGAATATATCGCGCTATCATTAGCGACAACACTCGGAGGTGCATGGCCACTCGTTGCTCCTTATGTCGGTATATTAGGTGCTTTTATTACAGGTAGTGCAACAGTATCAACACTTACTTTTGCTCCGATCCAATATAGCGTTGCGATGGAGACGGGGTTAAATACAAACATCATTTTAGCTCAACAAGTAGCTGGTTCAGCAGCTGGTAATATGATTTGTGTACACAACGTTGTTTCTGCATTAGCGGTTGTTGGACTTGTTGGTAAAGAAGGAGAAGTTATCCGAAAAACATTAGCTCCTGCATTGGTGTATGGACTGTTGATCGGTATTGCTGGTACTGTATTACTAATGATTTTATAAGAAATTAATATTAAAGAAGAGGGGGGAGATAACTCCTCTTCTTTTGCTTAGGTATAAGGTGAAATAAGGATGTAATATAATTGAACTTTTACTAATTTAATAGAATTTCTTTCAAAACAACAGAGTGAATTTCATAATCACCTAAAATGAGCCACATCAAGCATAATATAGTTTGCGAATGGTTTTGACGCAACTATATATTGATCTTAGTGGCGAAAATAATGGATTATGAAATTCATTAAAGATGCTTTTTTGAAAAAAGTATTGTTACCTAACCTACAATTGAACTATAATAGGTTAGGGATACAATATTAGTTTATAGTTATTTTCAAAAAACGAATATCTTTTTATTCGTTTTATTAATACTCAGGTCATCAGATGACCGGGTCACCTATTAAAAATTAGGGGGAAAAGACAATGAAAGTTTCGTTATTTTTAACTTGTTTAGCAGATGTTGTTTATCCAGCGTCTGTCGGTAAAAGCACAGTTGAAATACTTGAGCGTTTTGGATGTGAGGTAGATTTTCCAAAAAAACAAACGTGCTGTGGACAGCCAGCCTTCAATAGTGGCTATCACCGTGAAACAAAAGAAGTTGCAAAACATATGATTAATGTTTTTAAAGATGCGGAGTACGTAGTATCACCATCAGGATCATGTACAACGATGTTACATGAGTATCCACATTTATTTGAAGATGACCCGGAATGGAAACAAAAAGCAGAAGAACTGAAGAATAAATCATTTGAATTAACACAGTTTCTCGTAGATGTTTTAAACGTTAAAGATGTAAACGCTAAACTAAATGCCAAAGCGACGTATCATACATCTTGTCATATGACACGCTTATTAGGAGTAACGGAAGCTCCGATGACTTTATTAAAAAATGTAGAGGGTCTACAATTTACTGAACTACCAAACAAGGAACAATGTTGCGGTTTTGGCGGAACGTTTTCAGTAAAAATGGTACCGATTTCAGAACAAATGGTCAATGAAAAAGTACAACACATTGAAGATACAGATTCAGAAGTGTTAATTGGTGCAGACTTAGGATGTTTAATGAATATTGGTGGTAGAATTAATCGTCAAGGGAAACCGATTAAAGTAATGCATATTGCAGAAGTATTAAATAGTCGATAAGGCGGTGAGATAAATGGCAATAAAAACTGGAGATGAAAACTTCTTTACACGAGTTGATAAAGGAATTAATAACGATTTTATGCGAAAAGCAGTTGCTACTGCACAAGGACGTATTGACGGTCGCCGTCGTGACTCAATAAGCACTCTGGGAGATTGGGAAGAATGGCGAAATCATGCTGAAGAAATACGTCAGCACACTCTGGAAAACTTGGACTTTTATTTAGAACAGTTAGCTGAAAACGTAGAAAAAAGAGGCGGGAAAATCTTTTTTGCTGAAACAGCGGAAGAAGCAAATGAATATATTAAAAATGTTGTTTCAAGCAAAAATGCAAAAAAGATTATTAAATCAAAATCAATGGTCACTGAAGAGATTAGTATGAACCAAGCACTTGAATCTATTGGCTGTGATGTCGTAGAAAGTGACCTTGGTGAGTGGATTTTACAATTAGATGATCATGATCCACCTTCGCATATTGTTGTACCTGCTCTTCATAAAAATAGAGAGCAAATTCGCGAAACGTTTGAAGATAAAAGAGGTTATAAGAAAACGTCTAAACCTGAAGAAATGGCGTTATTTGCTAGGGAACAGTTGCGTAAAGATTTCTTAGAAGCAGAAGTAGGAATCACAGGATGTAACTTTGCCGTTGCAGAATCTGGTTCTATTTCTCTAGTAACGAACGAAGGAAATGCTAGAATGGCAACGACGATCCCGAAAACACAAATTACGGTTATGGGAATGGAAAGAATCGTCCCGACTTGGGAAGAGTTAGACGTCCTAGTTAGTATGCTCGCCCGTAGTGCCGTAGGTCAAAAGCTTACGAGTTATGTTACAGGTTTAAC